>CAZFZI010000108.1:0-1532 GCA_964523275.1 uncultured Candidatus Saccharibacteria bacterium | reverse complement strand
ATGAAAGAATTGGCGAAAAACAAAAAGGCCGGGTTTGACTACGAAATTTTGGAAAAGTTTGAAGCCGGCGTGGTGCTAAACGGCCAGGAAGCAAAATCCATCAAAACACGGAGCTTGTCGCTGGCCGGATCATATATCATCGTTAAGCCGGACGGCGTTTTTTGGGTCGGCGCCAAAATCCCCGCCTACCAACCCGCCAATGCCGGCGCGGATTACCGCGACAATCGCGACCGCCAGCTTCTTTTGCGCAAAAAAGAGATCAATCGCTTGGCCGGATTTTCCGCTCAAAAAGGCTTGACTTTTGTGCCGCTTCGGTTATATACTAAACAGCGTTATGAAGATTCCGGCAAAATCAAGCTGGAATTTGGGGTTGGGCGTGGCAAAAAGAAATACGACAAGCGCGAGACGCTCAAAAAACGCGCTGTTGAACGGGAAATCGCCCAAAAATTGAGCAAATTCTAAATCCTAAGCACTAAATCCTAAACAAATCCAAATATTAAAGTCCAAAATTCAAAACTTAATACTCTTTATATTTTTATTTTGATCTTTGAATTTTGAGTTTTGGATTTATTTGGGATTTAGGATTTAGTGCTTGGGATTTACCCAAGGTATGGGGATGCAAGGCTTCGATGGGAATCCTTGCCGACGATTGCAAGCCAAGTTGGCAAACTTGCAAAAATTGCCAAAACTTCAAAAGTGCCAAATCATTTAGCACTCCTGAATTGGTCTACGCTTAATCAGCCGGTCAATTTCAGTGTCCGATAGATGGATTCTCCATTAAATTTATCGGGCATAATCTTTTGGAGATAGGCGTTCCTTCCCTGCCTCGAAGAAATTGCCAAAACAAATCAGGCGAAGAATTTAAGAGTTTTGTCCGGTTTTCATCTTAAATTCCAAACAAATCGGACTAAGCTTGTAGAAATTTTCGGTTTTGTTTTTTCAGATACGGGTTCAAGTCCCGTCGTCTCCACCAGGCAGTAGATTTTGGGCTCGCTTCGCGATATCGGATTTTTCTGCTGAAAAATCCGGCCCAAAATTCACTACCTGGTCCACACCGAGCGCCCACAACCAATAGCTTACAAAAAAACAGAGTGTTCAAAAAACCACCGATCAACAACCAAATAAGAGCCTCACAAGTGCGATTGATTGATGAAAAAGATTGCCAAGTTGGCATCGTCGCGTTAAAAGACGCGCTGGAAGCGGCTTGGAGCAAAAAACTTGATTTGGTGCAGATAACCGACAAAACAAGTCCTCCGGTGGCTAAAATCGTTGATTTCGGCAAATACTTGTATAATTTGCAAAAAAAGGAAAAGAATGTTCGGACCAGCGAGATAAAAGGCATCCGCCTCACCTACAACATTTCCCCGCACGATATGGAAACGCGCGCCTCCGCCGCGGAAAAATTTCTTCAAAAAGGGGATCGCGTCAAAATTGAACTTCGTTTGCGCGGACGGCAAAAGGCGTTTGGCAACCTTTCCAAAGAAAAAGTTGAACAATTTCGAGGTGAGCTCTTAGAAGCAATCGTTCAGCAT
>CAZFZI010000107.1:0-1559 GCA_964523275.1 uncultured Candidatus Saccharibacteria bacterium | reverse complement strand
ATGACGGATTTTTGACCCAGCCGCACACTTCCGCGGGACGAGTTCCCACCGACAAAGGTTATCGCTTGTTTGTCAACGAAATTTTGGAAAATGCCGGCGAAAAAAAATCATCGGGCAGGCTGGATTTTTCATTTGAAAGCTACGAAGAGGAATTTGAGGATATTTTCAAACTTGCCAGTTCGCTCACGCGGGGTTTGGCCGATGCATCATCGTCGCTGGTGCTGGGCTATTTGCGCCATGAGAATCTGTTGTGGAAAGAAGGGTGGGAAGATCTTTTGCAGAATCCAGAATTTGGCCAGCGGCAGGCGATTGACGATTTCATCGGTTATTTGAGTTATCTGGAGGAAAGCGTGCGCAATCGCAAGTCCGCGCCGCAAATTGACATTTATATTGGCGCGGAAAATTGCTTTGCCAAGGCCGGTGAATTTTCCGCGATAACTTTTGCGCTGAATCCGGCGGAAAACGAAGAGGCGATAATTTCAATCGTTGGCCCCAAAAGAATGGCTTATGAAAAAAACATTGAATTGATCAACGAAACATTAAAGATATTTAACGAAATTTAAAGTTAAAAAATCAAAAATCAAAATGACAATGTAAAATTTAAAGTTAAAAAAACAGCGACATTTTAAATTTTGAATTGTCATTTTGCATTTTGATTTTTACATTTTCAATTTTAACTAAATGGAAAAACAAAATAAGTTAGAAAAAGAATTGGAGGAGTGCCAAAAACAAGCCGAGGAGTATTTGGATGGCTGGAAGCGGGCGAAGGCGGATTTGATAAATTATAAAAAAGAAGAAAGCCAAAGAATGGAGGAATTTGCCAAATATGCCCGGCAAGGATTTGTTTTCAGCATTTTGCCGATGTTGGACAATTTGGAACTGGCGCAAAAAAATCTGCCCGATGATTTAAAAAATAATGAGCACGTGAAAGGTTTGTTGATGATTAAAAAACAATTGGAAGATTTTTTGAGAACCAACGGCGTTGAAGCCATTGAATGCGCGGGCAAAAATTTTGATCCCATGCTGCACGAAGTGATACAAGCCATGGAATGCGAAGACCAAGAATCGGGAACGATCGTTGAAGAAACGCAAAAAGGATATATGATTGACGGGTGCCTTTTGCGCCCGGCGAAGGTCAAGGTCGCTAAATAAATCATAAGCACTAAATTCTAAATCCTAAATAAATCCAAAATTAAAATTGTTAAATTTCAAAACAAAAACCTGTTTTAACTTTTGAAATTAGATATTTTAATTTGTTTAGAATTTAGAGTTTGGGATTTAGGATTTGATACATAAATACCAAAAAACCGCGCGATCGCGGCGGAAAAATAAAAAAGAGAAGGCAATTATTTCAACTTTGTGTTTATTGCCTTCAACTCATTCAAAATACTTCTCAGAAAGGATGTTATTAGTCCTGCTATAAAGCAGAATATTCCAATTTCTACACCCGTCATGACTTCATCTTATCATAAAAATAATAATTTGTCAATACCATGAATCAAAATCAACAAAACCAACAACAGGGACAGCCACAACAGCAGCAGTTGCAGATAAAAGTT
>CAZFZI010000106.1:0-1589 GCA_964523275.1 uncultured Candidatus Saccharibacteria bacterium | reverse complement strand
GGCATCGGGCTTTCTTTCTTGGGCATCTCCACCACAATCGCTTCGGTGGTGAGCAAAATGGATGCCGCGCTCGCCGCGTTTTGAATCGTGGCGCGAACAACTTTTGTCGGGTCAACCACGCCGGCGGCCAACATATCCTCATATTTCATCTTGGCCGCGTTGAAACCCACCGTGCCGTTGTTCTGGCGGATTTTTTCAATCACCACCGCGCCTTCCACTCCGGCATTTTGAGCAATTTGCCGAATCGGCTCTTCCAGGGCGCGCTTCAAAATGGCAATGCCAATGGCTTCTTCACCGTCAACAATCAGCTTTTCCAAGGCTTTTACTGAATTCAACAATGCCACGCCGCCGCCGGGAACAATGCCCTCTTCCACGGCCGCACGAGTGGCGGCAAGCGCGTCTTCGGTTTTATGCTGGCGGGCTTTTTGCTCAATCTCGGTTGCCGCGCCCACTTTGATCACCGCCACGCCCCCGGCCAATTTGGCCAATCGTTCTTGCAATTTTTCCTTGTCAAAATCCGATTCGGTTTTGGCAATTTCGTTTTTAATCTGTTTGACGCGATTCTCAATCAATTCCTTGTCGCCCTTGCCTTCCACGATCACGGTTTTTTCCTTGCCCGCCACCACGCGCCGGGCCGATCCCAAATCTTTGATGGTGAGATTTTCCAACTTCATTCCCAATTGTTCGGAAACCACTGTCGCGCCGGTCACCGCCGCGATATCTTGCAACATCTCTTTTTTGCGATCGCCAAATCCCGGAGCCTTAACCGCCAAAACATTAAAAATCCCGCGCAATTTGTTGACCACCAAAGTGGCCAGCGCGTCGCCTTCCACGTCATCGGCGATAATAAGCATTTCCTTTTTTCCGGTTTGCACCACTTTTTCCAAGATTGGCAAAAGCTCCGGTAAAGAAGATATCTTCTTCTCGGTAATCAAAATGTAGGGATCCTCCAAAATCGCCTCCATCCTTTCCGTGTCGGTTACCATATAGGCCGAAGAATAACCGCGGTCAAATTGCAATCCCTTGACGATTTCTTTGCGAATATCCAAATTTTTTGATTCCTCCACGGTCACCACGCCGTCTTTTCCCACTTCGGCCATCACTTCGGCAATCAAATTGCCCAGCTCAACGCTTTCGGCCGATATTGTCGCCACCTGCGCCATTTCCTCTTTTTGGGAAATCGGCTTGGACATTTCTTTCAAATTAGCCACCACCGCTTGAACCCCTTTGTCAATGCCGCGCTTGATCGCCAATGGATTGGCGCCCGCGGCAACGTTTTTCAACCCTTCGGCAATCAATGCCTGCGCCAAAACACACGCGGTTGTGGTGCCGTCGCCGGCCATATCGTTGGTTTTTTCGCTGGCTTCTTTAACAATCTGCGCGCCCATATTTTCGGTCTTATCTTCCAATTCAATCTCTTTGGCAATGGAAACGCCGTCATTGGTAATCACCGGCGCGCCATAGGATTTGTCCAAAACAACATTGCGGCCCTTGGGCCCCAGCGTAACCTTCACGGCATTTGCCAGCTTGTCCGCGCCGCTTTTTAATTTTTTGCGCGCGTTTTCCGAATAAATAATTTCTTTAGCCAT
>CAZFZI010000105.1:0-1600 GCA_964523275.1 uncultured Candidatus Saccharibacteria bacterium | reverse complement strand
TTTAAGATGGAGGGAATTGGGGTATAATGAAAAATTATGGAAAATTTGTTGCGACCGATATCAATCTCGCTTTCTCCCAACGTTGAGCCGGATGACGTGAAGCTGGCGTCTTCTTTGCTATTCAAAAAGCGTGTCGAGGTTTCACCTAGACAAGCGTGTCTAGGTGAAACCTCGACAACTCCGGCCTTGGAATTGGAGGGAAAATTCAGGGATTATTTGGGCGTGAAAGCCGCGTATTCGTTTAATAGCGGGCGTTCGGCTTTGATGGCTGTCTTGCAAGGGTTGGAGCTGGAAAAGGGCTCAGAGGTGCTTTTGCAGGCGTTCACGTGCAACGCGGCGGCCAATCCCATCATCTGGTCGGGGTTGCAACCGGTGTATGTTGATTGCGACCAAAATTATAATTTATCGGTTGAAGATTTGAAGAAAAAAATCACACCCAAATCGCGGGTAGTGATGATCCAGCACACATTCGGCCTGCCGGCGGATATTGACGCAATTCAAGAAGTTTGCAACGAGCATAATTTGATTCTAATTGAAGATTGCGCGCATTCTTTGGGTGCAATCTATAAAGGCAAACCTATCGGCACGTTTGGGGAGGCGGCGTTTTTTTCTTTTTCGCGCGACAAAATCATTTCTTGCGTCTATGGCGGAGTGGCAGTAACCAATAACGAAGCTTTGGCAAAAAAAATTGCCACGTTTCAGGAGAAAGCGGGCTATCCTTCCGACGCGTGGACAAACCAGCAATTGTTGCATCCGATACTGATGGATAAAATTATTTTGCCCACTTACTCGTTTTTTGGCCGCTATTTGTTGGTGCTGTTTCAATGGTTGAATGTGTTATCAAAAGCGATTCATTGGAAAGAAAAAAGAGGGATGTGTCCGAATTATTTTCCCAAGCGATTGCCTGATAAGCTGGCGCTTTTGGCAATCAACCAATTAAAAAAACTGGAAAGATTTAACGATTATCGCCGAGAACTGGCAAAATTCTACCGCCAAGAATTATCCGATTGCGTGGGTCCGACCCACGCGGAAAAAGAGTTGCGTGGGTCGGACCCACGCAAAAATAGCGGATTTGTGTTGCCAAATGAATTGCCGGATACCAAGCCGACATATTTGCGGTTCGCGATACGGCATAATGACGCGGCAAAGATAATAAAAAAAGCGTGGCGCAAAAACCTGCTTTTGGGTGATTGGTACCGCACGCCCGTGGATCCGTTCGATACTTTGCCAGACACCGTGAATTATAAAAAAGGATCCTGCCCCAACGCAGAATCATTTGCCGGCAAAATGATAAATTTACCGACACATATAAATATTAGAGAAACAGAAGCAAAAAAAATAATTGAATTTATAAAAAAATTACCTAGTCAAGATATTGACTAGGAGGCGAAAGTCGCCTAACTAATGCGTTTATTGATGGTGCTGCCATCAAGCAAATCCCAAAGATGGACAAGATCAAAATTTTTAAAAATGTCAAGGGTAATAAGAGAAATCACAAATAAAAAAGAGTGGGAGGGGGTTTTGGAGAAATGCAAAGAAAAAACCTTTCTTTCTTCGTGGGAATGGGGTGATTTTTGGGTGGGGCAAGGGAATAAAATAA
>CAZFZI010000104.1:0-1636 GCA_964523275.1 uncultured Candidatus Saccharibacteria bacterium | reverse complement strand
TGAATAAGTGGTATTTGAAAGGTCGTTCCTCGGCGGAGCGTTAGCGGAGCAGAGGTGCGACCTTGATAAACTGCATTTAATTATATGAAAACAATAGTTAAAGTTTTAATTTTTGTTTTAGCGGCTACAGTTTTGGGAGGTGCGGCGGTTTTCTTTACACTAAGACAGAATTTGCCGGTGGTTGAAGCGCCGGCCGAGGTTGATAACGGCGGTGAACAGTTGCCCGACGATGAAAGCTACTGCAATCAATACGCGCCCGAAGATTGCCCCCAGAATTGTGTTGTTTGCCCGCCTTGCGAGGTTTGCAGTTCAATCCAGTGCCGGGCCCAAGAGTCGTGCGTCGCCATGGGGTTTGGCAAGGATTGGTACAAAGAGAATGTAACGCCAATTCAGCCATCCGTTAATAATGGCGATAATAACGGCAAATTAATAAATGGTAATGCCGGTATAGATATCAATGACAATCAAGAACTCAATATAGGAATGGCAAATTCGGCTTCGGTTTATTGTGTTGGACAAGGCGGCAAATTGGAGATCCGCGAAGGCGAGGGCGGGCAGTATGGCGTTTGTGTTATGCCCGATGGAACCGAATGCGACGAATGGGAATTTTTTCGCACCAAAGTTTGCGGTGGCGCAAGCATGGATAATGGCGATGCCGACGATCAAGTTTGCGGCCGGGAAAATTGTCATGGGTTGGATATAAAATGCGGGCTGAATGTGGCGGAAATGTGCACTATGGAATACCAATTGGGTGATAAATGTTTGCGCTATGTAAATTGTGGTGTTATCAACGGCGAATGCCAGCAAATTCCCAGCGCGGCCTTTGAGACCTGCAAAGAATGCGCGCAAAAATGCCAAATTGATTTTGCCAACGATCCAATGAAAATGTTTGATTGCGAAAGCAACTGTGAATAATTCTGCTATGGTTAAAAATAAAAAAGCAAAACAAGAAAAAGTTTGCCAAATAGATAACAATAATTAATTTTACAAAAATTAAAAAAAGGCGTGCTTATTGATGAGATATTGGCGCAATTATAATTTATGGGGAAGAAAAAAAAGTTTTACGCGTATAGTGTGGACGGGCAAAAAGGTATAACTGACAATTGGAGTGATTGCCAAAAGATTGTTTCGGGCGCGCCAAGCGCCAAATATAAATCTTTTGAAAGCGAGAGCGAAGCGCAACGCTGGCTGGACGCGGGAGCGGATTACGCCATCAAGCATATTGCCCGCGAACCCGGGATCTATTTTGACGCGGGCACCGGCGGCGGGAACGGCACGGAAATTAATGTTAGCGACAGCCGCGGGCACAGTTTGCTTCACCGCGTTTTGCCCGAGGATGAATTGAGCCCAAAAGGGCACCATTTGCTCAAAGGCGGACAAACCAATAATTTTGGTGAGCTTTTGGCGTGCAAATGTGCCTTGCAAATCGCGCTGGAAACCGGCGCGGAAAAAATTTTTGGCGACAGCAAACTGGTTTTGGATTTTTGGTCAAAAGGCCATATCAAGCAAAATATGGACGGCGAAACAATCGCGCTGGCCGATGAAGTTGCCAAGTTACGCAAAAAATTTGAGCGGTTGGGCGGCCATATGGTTCGCATCTCGGGCGGAGCCAACCCGGCCGATTTGGGTTTTCACA
>CAZFZI010000103.1:0-1728 GCA_964523275.1 uncultured Candidatus Saccharibacteria bacterium | reverse complement strand
AAAAATTGCCCAGCGAATAGAATATCGGTTTGCCGTTATAAATTTCAATGGGCTGGATCACATGCGGATGGCTTCCCAAAACAACATCAGCACCCGCGTCAACAAACCGCCGCGCTTTTTCTTGCTGGCCTTTTGAAAAATAGTTTTGGTATTCGTTGCCCCAATGAGTATAGACAATCACATAATCCGCCAATTCACGGACATTTTTTATTTTTTCCACCGTGCCCTCAATTTCCGCATCGCCAAATTCATGATAGCCCGCAAACCCAATCTTTTTGCCGTTAACTTGTTTTATCAACGCTTCGCTTTCGTTATAAAAATCGCCGAAATACGCAATGCCGGATTGCGATAAATATGCCTGTGATTGCTCAAATCCATCCCGGCCGAAATCCTGCGCATGGTTATTGGCCAGATTCACGACATCAAACCCGTTTTGCGCCAACATCGGCGCCAGTGCCGGAGAAAAAGTGAAGCTGGTGTTGTTCGGATCTAGCGGACGCGGCGCAAAATCAGTGAACGATCCTTCCAAATTCGCCAAAAGCAAATCATTGCCCGATAAAATTTCCTTTAAATTTTCAAACGGATAATCCGGTAAGTTCCGGTCAATTTCTCGTTTGATGTAGCGATCCAGCAAAAGATCGCCAAAAGCCAAAATGGTTATCGGCTCCGGCACGACAATCCCGCCCTCCTTCGCCGCTTCCTCCATCGCCGCAGACCACTCCCCCGCGTTTGCCGCCCCATCATCAGCCAAATAATTTTTTCGCGCGCCAAAAAAATAAACCCCGGCAACCACCAGAACCAAACCCAAAAATAAAATTTTAAAAATAATCTTTGCCATTACCCCATCCTACCCCGCGCTTGTGAATAAAAAAAGAGCCCGGAAAGGACTCTACGCCTTGGCTTTCGCCTCAGCGTTGCTGCTATACCTTGCCGGAGCATCCAAGGGCAGCCCCAGATCCATTTCAAGGATTAAAAGACATCCCTGAACAAATCCCGGAAAAAACTCTTCCCTGGTTGACTCTATTATGTCAACCCCAGTGAACCACTCTAATTCATGCTTGTTTCTTGCTCTCTTCATCGTTGCGGCAATGGTGTAGTATAAGATGCTTTCACTTCCTACCCAATCTTGCCGCCAAGACTGGACTACCTGCCGGCAAAAAATAACTGCCGGAACCGCAAGAAACAGCTTGGCTATTCTCGCTATTTCCCGGGCATAATCATCGGAGATGCCCATTTCTCTTAAACTAGCGAATTGTTCTCTGGCAAACGCTTGCTTTGGGTCTTCGTTTGTTGCCTCGCGCTCCTCGACAAGAATTTTATCTCGTCTTCTGAAAGCCCATTCGCGCATCTTGCGAACCTGCCGCCTCTTCCCACTTATCTGCTTGGCAATCTCAAGGATACTTGGAATGTATAAAACAAAGTCCGTCTTCGCGCACAGATTATTAAGCTCTATCTCCAAGCCCTTAGTTTCACCAACAACTTCGCGGGCATCGGCAATCATTTTTACCGATCTTAAATCCTCGTCACCGGCCAGCGTCTCTTCGATCGTCTCAAGGTAACGTTCTACTGCTCCAACATCACCTTCTGCCTCAATCCTCGCACCTCTAATACGCTTCTTATCGACTCTGTCTTGTTTTTTCGCCATATTTCAACACCCCAAAATCCCAACACGGGAGGGCAAAATTAAAAAATAAAATTTTTTCAAACTTTGCTCTCCCGCGTTTTTTT
>CAZFZI010000102.1:0-1765 GCA_964523275.1 uncultured Candidatus Saccharibacteria bacterium | reverse complement strand
TTTCTTTCTTCGTGGGAATGGGGTGATTTTTGGGTGGGGCAAGGGAATAAAATAAAGCGGCTGGGGGTTGGGGATAAATCGGGCTTGATTGCTGTGGTGTTAGCGGTTAAAATAGAAGCGAGAAGAGGCGCGTATATCCTAATCCAGCATGGTCCAAACATAATTGATGCTAATTTAAACGAAAAACAAAAGATTCTTGAAGAATTATCTTTTGAGTTGGCAGAATGGGGCAAAAGCGAAGGCGCGGCATTTATTCGTTGCGCGCCGTTATTGGAAAGAAACGATCAGAATGCAAAAATTTTTAAGGATTTGAAATTTGGCATTGCGCCGATGCATGCCAATGCCTATGAGGCGACATGGAAACTTGACATCACGCCCTCGGAAGACGAATTGATGAAGGCGATGCGAAAAACCACCCGTTATTTGATACGGCAAGCGCGGAAAAATTCCGACATCACTATTGAAAAAAGCAGCGCCAGCGAAGATGTGGAAATTTACAAGGAGTTAAATGAGGCGGTGGCTAAACGGCAAAAATTTACGGCGTTCAAGGCAAGCTATATAAAGCGGGAATTTGAAACTTTCGCCAAAGACGGCCAAGTGTTATGGTTTATTGGAAGATACAAGGGGAAATCCGTGGCGGCGTCATTGGTGGTATTCTGGTCAGGGATTGGGTTTTACCATCAGGCGGCGTCATCGGGGGAGTTTGCTAAATTTTCAATACCCTATCTTTTGCAGTGGGAAGCCATAAAAGAAGCCAAAAGGCGCGGTTGCAAAGTGTATGATTTTTGGGGATATACCGATCCAAAAGCCAACCCCAAACATCCTTGGGCGGGCCCGACGCTGTTTAAAATGGGGTTTGGCGGGCGCGCGTATGAATACATGAAAACTCAAGATCTGCCCCTTTCGTGGAAATATTGGCTGATTAAGTGGTTTGAAACGTTCAGAAAAATGAAGCGCGGATTATAATTTTGAAGTTGCTTAATGAAAAGAAGAGTTTACAGAAAACCTCATCGGGCGAAAAGAAAAAAGCCGCTTTGGACCAAGCCGATTTTTTGGCGGTCGTTTTTTTTGGCCGCGACAGGCGCGGCGACAATGTGGCTGGTTTGTTTTTCACCTGCTTTCGAAGTGAAAGAAATTGAAATCGCGGGCGCGCAAAAAATAGAAAAACAAGAATTTGTTGATATTATTGAAAAAGAACTAAACAAAAAAATCGGCTTGATTGATTCCAAAAGCATCTTGCTTTTCAATCTTGATCAAACCAAAAAAGAGTTATTGGCGCGCCTGCCGCAGGCGCAGGATATCAAAATAGAAAGGGAGTTTCCTTCAAAAATTATCGCTTCGGTGGTTGAGCGCCGCGCCGCCGCGATTTTTAATGCCGAAGGCAAGATTTATTCGCTGGACGAAAGCGGTGTTGCTTTTGAGGAATCCGTTTTCGCCGATGATTTGCTGGAAATATCCGGCGGTAATTCCCAGATTGCGATTGGCGAGGTTACTGTTGAAAAAGAGGTTTTGATCGGGATTTTGCGTGTTGCAAGCGAAATGCGCGCGTCAACCGACATTGCGGTTGCGGCGGCGATTATCGCCAGCCCCGAGCGGGTGAATTTGCGGACAGAGGAAGGATGGTATTTGTATTTCAACCCTCGCAAGGATATTGATGGCCAGATTGTGAAATTTTTCGCAGTGTTAACCGGCGAATCTTTCAAGGCAAAAAGGAGTAATTTGGAATATGTTGACGTGCGCTTCACGAGAGTTTATTTAAAAGAGA
>CAZFZI010000101.1:0-1779 GCA_964523275.1 uncultured Candidatus Saccharibacteria bacterium | reverse complement strand
TTTCGCTCCCGAATCAGAAACGATTTCGTGCTCATCTCTTGATTAGAAAATACTCTTCCCCAAAATTAAAATTTGCATAGGCGCGACCTATGCAAATTTATCATATCTTTTTCCGCTATTATTACGTTCAAGTGTTGAAGAGCGAAGTGTTGAAGTCAAACCTCAACAGCTTTAAGCCGGTGTTGAGGTTTGACTTCAACACCGCTTTAAGACCGCGGACACACAAGCCAACCCCAAAAAACTTGACAAACTTCAAAAAATATGCATAATTAGTGCTTGTTCGCTTGTAATTTGTTTAAAAGGAGGCGATATCTTCCAAAAAATAATTATTGAAGGGTTCGGCCAAAAAAACTTGAAAGGCATAATTATCGGTGGTCTTTCAATCTCGGAAGAAATGTCCGATCTCGCATCGATAAAAATTAAAATAATTATTTGCCAAAAAAACGAGCAGGGGCACAAAAAACGAGCGGAAAAAGAAGGATTTATACACAGTTTTGGGATTTTAAAGATAAAGAACGATCCCGACACTTTTTTACTCAACGGAAGGCCGCTCGCAAAAGAGGAATCCTCACAATCCCCAACCGCATATGTAGTGCATATACGCTACTCTCTTCCTTAATTTATTTGGAAGATTTTTTATATTTTATCCCCATGGTTTCCTCGAGTTTCTTGCTCGTCTAAATATTTTTGAGCCCTGTCTTTTGAAATTTTATCCGATAATTTATCTTTCAAAGCTTCCAATCTTTCAGCGAAAATATCTTGGTTACCAAATTCAGGATCAAACTTAATATTTCCTTCTTGCAACAACTCCTCCAACTCTTCAATTTGTTTATATACCGAAACTAAAACATTGCACATTAATTGCATTTCCGGTCTTTCAAACTTCTTACTGCTAAATTTAATTTTATCAAACAAATCAGGATCAATCTTTATATTAAAGGCAGGGATATTGGTTTCAGGCTTATATATTATTTTATCTCCCCTTTCCTCAAAGCAATATTTTATTTTAACACCACCCCCACGATTTTGCATAGAAACCTTCTTTTCTTTTTCGTTGATTCGTTTTTCTTGAGAAAAATCAGCGGCAACATCAAAAGCACAAACTACTTTCCCGTCAATTAATAACATAGAATCAATTTTATCAGATTTATCGTATTCATCATCTATCTTTGAAGCTCTAAGAATATTACAATCCGGCAAAAGTTTTGAAAATAAAACAGAAACTAGTTTTTCACTTTTTTCGCCTATCCCACTGCTCTGTTTTTCTTTTTCTCCATCCGCTTTAAAAGCATAATCCAGCCTTTCAATCATCTCTTTATCGCTCTTAATAACCGATTGGTCAAAGTTAGATATACCCTCAAAATCATAAATATTAATTCTTCCGTCATCAATATCAACCGGAAATCCTGCGGATTTTTGTTTGCACACAATCTTTTTAAAATTATCATTGAGTTTTCTCTCTCGTTCCTGCCAATTCAATGGTTGCTTTTCTGCTAAAGATTTTTTTTGTTTTTGTTCTTCTTCCAGTCGTTTTTTAATTGCTTCTGCGCGCTTGCAATCAGCTAATAATGCCGCTTTTTTTGCCGTGGCCAATGCTGGATTCATAATGTCATTTTGAGGTCTTGGGATATTTGCTTTGTCGGGGAAAAGCGGTTCTCGGCCATGCGGCAAGCCATTTTCCCGCGTCACATTCAGGCCATCACCAGCATTTTGTTCAAAAGGAATTTCTCCGAATTTTTCCATAGCTTTATGTTTTTAGTTAATTATTCCTTCCATGTC
>CAZFZI010000100.1:0-1786 GCA_964523275.1 uncultured Candidatus Saccharibacteria bacterium | reverse complement strand
TGGAGAAAAATTATTCGCGATTAAAGGGCGCGGTTTTGACCATTCACACCAATAAAAGTGGCGAAATATCGGAAACCGTCAGCGGCAAAAAAGAAAAAGAACTGCAAGGATTGAGAAAACAAGCCAATGAAATAGATAGCATGGAAAGTCCGCATAAAGTTATCGTATCCGTGCTGATGCTCAAGGAGGGCTGGGATGTGAAAAATGTGACCACGATTGTGGGGTTGCGCCCTTACGGATCGGACTCAAAAATATTGCCCGAACAAACGCTTGGCCGCGGTCTTCGCCGAATGTTTTTTGGCCAAGATGTTGAGGAGTATGTAAGTATTATTGGTACGCCCGCATTTATGGAATTTGTGGAATCAATCAACGCGGAAGGCGTTGATCTGGAAAAACGAAGAATGGACCGCTCCGGTTCGCCAATTACGCCAACTGTTATCGAGGTTGATAATCAGAATGTGAAAAAAGACATTGAAAATTTGGATATTGAGTTGCCGGTTTTAACGCCGAGGGTCCAAAGAGAATACAAAAATCTTAATTTATTGAATGTTTCCGGTTTTGAACGCGGGAAAATTTCGATAAAACAATTCACCGAGGAAGAAAAGAAAGAGATTGTTTTCAAAGAAATAGTTGATGATAAAATCCACCATACGACAATTTTAAACAGCTTCATTGAACCGAATTACCAAAGCGTCGTCGGTTTTTTTACGCAAAGAATAATGAAAGAATTGCGCCTTTTTGGTTGCTATGACATACTTTTCGGAAAGATAAAAGAATTTATTACCGATGATTTATTCAGCAAAGCGATCGATCTCAACGACGCGAATATTTTGAGAAATTTATCCGAACCGGAAGCGATAAAAACCATCGTGGAAACATTTAAGAAGGCAATAAACAATTTGACGGTGCAGGATGTCGGCGACACAGAAATAAAAAATTATCTCAAGGTGAGCGGCGCCAGGCCGTTTGTCGTTACCGATAAAAAATATTTTCTGCCCAAAAAGAGTGTGTTCAATAAAATTGTCGGCGACAACGACTTTGAGCTGGAGTTCGCCGATTTTTTGGAAAATGCCGACGATGTGGTTTCTTTCGCGAAAAATTACTTTGAAATTCATTTCAAAATTGATTATAAAAACGCAAGCGGGGCGATTTCCAGCTATTATCCTGATTTTTTTGTAAAAACGGACAACAAAACGATTTATATTGTTGAAACGAAGGGACGGGAAGATTTGGACGATATAGAAAAAATAAAAAGGCTGGGCCAGTGGTGCGAGGATGCGAGCGGAAGGCAAAAACGGATTGAATACAAAATGATTTATGTGAAACAGGAAGAATGGGATAAATACAAACCGGTAAATTTCAAACAGTTGGCATTGGCATTTGCACCAAAAGGTTAAAACGAAACCAATTGGTAGATGATAAAGGAATCGCGATTCAGCTACCCCATAACCCGACAAATTCGTGTATTTTATGTATTCATACATAAAAAATAGCTTGCAAACAGGGAATAACCTAAAATTCCAATGTATTTAATGATTCATCGTTAAAAAAATCACTTTGAAATTTTTTTCATGAAAAAAATTTTGCTCTCTATAAAAAGCCACTTACGGGTCAAAAAACGAGGGCGATTTTTTTTATTGTTTTTTTATCAAGCCATCCTGAAAGGATTAAGGGGTTTATCGATGGCTTTAAATAATTTTTGCTTCTTCCAGCGACAAGGCGGGGATAAAGAAGCGGTCATTTGAGGTCATCCAACAGGTTCTAACATCATCCACTACCCCGCTCA
>CAZFZI010000099.1:0-1823 GCA_964523275.1 uncultured Candidatus Saccharibacteria bacterium | reverse complement strand
AACGGCGGATTCAGGCATGATTTTGGCCTTTAGGTGCGCTCCAATTGGGAAGCGTACTACGCGCGAATTTTGAAACTGCAACACCATAATTATCAATATGAACCCAAAACTTTCAAATTAACTCGAAACAACGGACAAATAATGCACTATACGCCCGATTTTTATGTCCCGAAACAGAATACATTTTATGAAATAAAGGGATGGTTCCACGAGCTTGATGAGGAAAAAATGAAGCTTTTTAAAGAGCAATACCCCGAGGTAAAGCTTGTTTTAATCAACAAAACAAAATTCGCGGAATTTGCGATGAAATACAAAAATTTGGTGCAATGGGAATGCCCCAGAATACCGACCGAGCAAAGTTGTAAATTTGTCAAAATTCAAAAAATAATCCACTCCGGCAAAGAACAAACATACGACATTACCATGAAATCTCCGGGCAATAATTTCATTGCCAATGGATTTGTTGTCCATAACAGCAACGGGATGCAGAGATATTTGAAACAATTAAAGCCCACGCAATTTGAGGATATTATCGCCATGGTGGCGTTATACCGGCCGGGACCGATGCAATTCATTCCTGATTTTATTGACGGTAAAAACGGTTTAAAAACTCCCGCCTATCTGCATCCAAAATTGGAATCTATTCTGGGACCAACCTATGGCATCATCCTTTATCAAGAACAAACGATGAAAATCGCCCAGGAGCTGGCCGGATTCTCCATGGCCGAAGCCGATACCCTGCGCATGGCTATCGGCAAAAAAATCAAAGATTTGATGGCCGCTTCAAAACAAAAGTTCATTGGCGGGTGCCAAAAAAACGGCATTGCCAAAAAAATCGCGCAAGAAATTTGGAGCTGGATTGAACCAAGCGCCGATTATTCTTTCAACAAAGCTCACGCGGCTTGCTACGCAATGGTGGCCTATCAAACCGCCTATTTGAAAGCTCACTATCCCGCGGAATTTATGGCCGCGTTGATGACTTCGGAGAAAAACGATGTGGAGCGAGTCGGCTATTTAATCGGCGAATGCAAAAATATGGGGCTTGAAGTGCTGGCACCCGACATCAACGAAAGCTTCTATGGCTTCACCGTGATCCCCGAAACAAACAAAATCCGCTTTGGCCTGTCGGCCATTAAAAATGTGGGTGAAAATTCGGTGGGCGAGATTGTTTCCCAGCGCAAGACTGGCGGCAAGTTCCAAGATGTGTTTGATTTTGTGAAACGAATAAACCCCAAACTCATCAACCGCAAATCACTGGAAGCGTTAATCAAAGCCGGCGCGTTTGACAATATGGCCGAACGCAATGCCCTGCTTTTTAACATTGAAAAACTTCTGGAAATCGGGCGCGAAAACGAAAGGAGCAAATCCAACGGCCAGCGCGATCTTTTTGGCGGATTGCCGGCGGCGCAAATCAACAGTTATTCGCTGGCCCCGGCGCAAGCCGCGGCGCAAACCGAAAAATTAATGTGGGAAAAAGAATTATTGGGATTGTTTGTGACTTCGCACCCGCTGGAAGAATATAAAGCCACGATGGAAAACAAATGCCTCAAAATCACCCGGGTCAAAGAAAGTCCGGGGACGCGAATGGTGAAAATCGGCGGCATCATTATCACCGCAAAAAAAATCATCACCAAAACCGGCAAGCCGATGTTGTTTATGGGCCTGCAAGATCTAACGGACAAAATTGAAATTGTGGTCTTTGCCAGCGTCCTGGAAAGAAATCCCGACATTTTCCAGGAAAACAAGGTGGTTTATGTTTACGGCAGAATTGACAATCGCGACGGCGAAATCAAAATCGTGGCCGATAAAGTGGAAGAAGTGAT
>CAZFZI010000098.1:0-1860 GCA_964523275.1 uncultured Candidatus Saccharibacteria bacterium | reverse complement strand
AAGAGTAATTATGACCGCACCCGACTCTAATTGGGCTCAGGCCAACGCATTTTAGTGGTAGCGACCAAAGGAAGTCCCGCTTATTCCCGCGGGAGTGGGAGTAAAAAGGGGAATTTAAAATATAAAATAATATAAATCGAGGCGGCAGGCCTTGCGAATTTTTGAAAATTAAGGATTGAAAAAAGACGAAAAAAGAGCTAAATTATAGTGAAATAAGGCTTTTATAATAATATTATGACGAATCGGAAGCAATTGCACGAAAGACTATGGGCGGCGGCGGAGCAGTTACGCGCCAATAGTTCTCTCAAGCTCAATGAAATATCCGAACCGATTTTGGGTTTAATTTTTTTGAAATTTGCGGATGTGCGATTTAGGCGTGCAGTGATTGAAACCGAAGCCGTGCGGGAAAAAATTGTTGGCCGCAAACCGCCGATCACGCCGGACAATTATAAACAAAATGGTGTTCCATTTATTCCCGAAAAAGCCAGCTATTCATATTTAATGAGTTTGCCGGAAAGTGAAAATATCGGAAAGGCAATCAATGACGCGATGAAATCGATTGAAGAAGAAAATCGTGAATTAGCCGGAATCTTGCCCCAGAATTATACCGCGCTTTCGTCAAAAACGGCGGAGAACAGCCGAATTTTGCTAACACTTCTTAAAAATTTCAATCAGATTCCCGATGATATTGAGGGCGATGCATTTGGCGGGATATACGAATATTTTTTAGGCGAGTTTGCCCGGTCGGAAGGAGCTAAGGGCGGGGAATTTTTCACGCCGCAATCAATTGTAAAACTTTTAGTGGAAATCATAGAACCCTATCACGGCAAGATTTATGATCCGGCTTGCGGTTCGGGCGGGATGTTTGTGCAATCCGCAAAATTCGTAGCCAAACATAAAACATATCGGCCGATAATGGAAGAAATCCATATTTACGGACAGGAAAAAGGAGAAAGCAATTTGAAAGTTTCCAAAATGAACCTTGCCATCCACGGGCTTTCGGGAAAAATCGAGTTGGCCAATTCGTTTTATGAAGATTTGCACAAAAGTATCGGGCAATTTGATTTTGTCCTTGCCAATCCTCCTTTTAACGTGAAGGGAAAAGATAAAAATAAACAGGTAGTAATTGATTCGGCACGCTTGCAAGGCGACCAACGTTATAATTATGGCTTGCCGCTTACCGGCAAAAACGAAATCAGCAACGCCAACTATCTTTGGATGCAAATGTTTGCCAGCGCATTGAATGAGAAAGGACGCGCGGGTTTTGTTATGGCAAACAGCGCCAGCGATGCCGGGAATAAGGAAAAAGAGATTCGCCAAAAGATGGTTGAAGCCGGATTTATTGATGTAATTATTTCTGTTGGCGCGAATATGTTTATGAACGCAACCCTTTCATGTACGCTTTGGTTTTTAGATAAGCGTAAACTCGGCTCTGAAAGACAAAATAAAGTACTTTTCATCAACGTACAAGATATTTTCACTCCAGTTCCAAATGAGCGTGTTTATAGATATTGGACGGATGAACAAATTGATGAAATTTCAGCTATCGTACGAAGTTATCGAGGCGAAGATGGTGCGGGAAAATATAAAGACATTAAAGGGAGATGCAAAGTGGCATCCTTGGAAGAAATTTTCGCCAATGATAATTCGCTAAATCCCGGGCGGTATGTAGAAATTGTGGAAAATGAAATTGACGATGCTGATTTTGAAACAAGAATGAAAGAATTGATGGGTGATTTTTCTACATTAACCAAAGATGCGCACGAGCTTGAAAATAAAATTTTTTTTTTTAAGGAAACGGCGACCACCGAGATCTACACGTCAGTCAACTCTCTTGCCCTACTAGACGCTCTTCCAATC
>CAZFZI010000097.1:0-1909 GCA_964523275.1 uncultured Candidatus Saccharibacteria bacterium | reverse complement strand
ATATTTAAATCTTCTTCCATAATTTTTGATTTTTTTAATTATCTATCAGCATACCAAACCCAGTACGTTTTGCAATCACAAAAGCGCGGGATTGCCCGCGCTTTTATTGCCGTAAGTTTTATTAAAAATTATCTTAATAATTAGGATCTTCTTCGGGTAAACCAATACGCATCGGAGTATAACTGCCTTTGATCTTATAATGCAAATTTTCCAAACAATTATTTTTCCCGATCTCAAAACTAATTTTGTCGCATATTGTTTCGTTTCGTGTCTTATAGGCAATTTTAAAGTAACAATCATTTCTTGCGAAACCGGCGGTTTCACACAAAGAATAATCACCAGTTTTTATTGCTATTTGACCATAACATTCGCCTTTATCTATCTTTCCCAATCTATCGTATTCTTTTTCTTCAACAACGACAAGCATTTTATCGCAAATCGAAGTATCGGACAAATTACTGGCAATTTTTTTATAACATAGAATGATTTCCAATTTATTTGGCATCCAACTACACACTTTAATGTCATTAGTGGAATTCGCAAGAATCATATAGCATTCCTCCTTATTGTCCCGATAACTATATGTAGGTATAAACATATAAATGATATCGTTCGGGTCCCAAGAATTATTCATACCACAATAAGAAGGATTATTTTCCCTTTCCGCTTGTTGAGCCCGATAGATGGGATTTTTGCAACCTGCAAAATCACATCGAGCCATTGACCCTATTCCCCAGGAAAATAAAATCCCAGCGAAAATTAAAATAAATATGTTGAATCCAACTTTTGAAGACAATCTGTTGATAGCAATAATAACAAAAAATAAAATAATATCCGTAATAAGAAAAATCGGCCAAACATACATAAAGCCGAAAACCCCCATCATTCCCATCAGAAAACCATTTTCCCAAGATTGCGGATGGTAAAATAAAAAATCAAATGCCAGAACCCATAAAACAGTTGAAACGCTCGAGATTCGTAAACTATGTTTAATAATTTGCAAAAAATGATATTTCCTTTCCGTCATAATTCGCGCTTGCTCCTCAATCAAAAATATAGGTATGGAATAAATAACAGTAAAACCCAAATTATTGATTATATCCAAGCCACCGCCATTTATCCCTTTTCCGAAAATTACCAAAGAAAATACAAGAATTGAAAACAAAATCGAAATTTTAAATTTTTTAATTTTATTTATCATTGCCATTATTTAGCAGGCTTATTATAGAAGCTACAAAAGTAAAAGATTGATTAATTATAATACCAAGACCGCGCACGTTTTGCAATCAAAAAAGCGCGGGAATATCCGCGCTTTTTATTTCAAAATACGATTGTCGCTACTCGGTGGTTGTGCCGTCAAAGTGTTCGTTGTCGGCCATGGCATCCTGCTTCGTCTCATGGACAACGTCATGGCGATGTTCGGCCGGGGAATAAATCGTGTAGAGTTTCAAATCATCATCACCGGTGTTAATCACATTGTGGTTGGCACCCGCGGGCACAATCACGGCAAACTCGCTTTCCACCACATATTCGTTGCCGTCAATCACCACCTTGCCTTTGCCTTTTTCAAAACGGAAAAATTGGTCATGGTCTTCGTGAACTTCGGCGCCAATCTCTTCGCCGGGCTTCAAGCTCATCACCACCAACTGGCTGTGTTTGCCGGTATAGAGCACCTTACGAAAATTATTATTGTTTAACGTTTCTTCCTCAATATTGATTGAAAAACCTTTCATATTTTTATCTTTAAATTTTAATTATTTTAAACTATAACCTTTCTTTAACCCTACCCCGTTATTGATAAATTGTCCATTTCTATTTTCTCTCAATGATGGCAAAACCGGCTAAAATTGCGTCGGCGATAAAATCTTCCAGCAAGCTTTGATCCTCTCCAGTTTGCGCTTTGTTTAAA
>CAZFZI010000096.1:0-1923 GCA_964523275.1 uncultured Candidatus Saccharibacteria bacterium | reverse complement strand
TCATCGCCCGGCAAGCTGCCAAAATACGCAACGAAAACCCTGAATCTTTGATCGCGATCGCCAACCGCAACGCCCAAACATTATTCGGCATATAATTATAAAATAAAAAACCGATCATTTTGATTTCTCAAAATGTTCGGCTATTGCCCGAAGGCATTCGGGGCAACTAATTTTCAGCCCGTTGGCAATTGGGATGCTCTCAACAGATTTTCCGCACAAGGTGTTGCATCCTTTTGCGCCGTGAACGAAAGAATCTCCCTTTGTAAAACATAGAATTATGCGTATTGATTTCACGTGATTGCACCTCGATAGTTTTATTGCAAAAAATGTTTGATTGTCAAGAATTCAAGCGTTGACTGAAAATGGTTTTACCGCTATCATTTAAATGCTTCCTAAGCTTTGGCAATCAATGGAGGAATCGCATAGTGGCATTGCAACGGGTTGCTAACCCGTGACGGTGTTAAAGCCGTCCGTGGGTTCGAATCCCACTTCCTCCGCCAAGTTTTACATTCAGCGAAATTGAAAGATGTTGCCTCGGCGCAAAGCGCCTCGGCATGGTATTTTTCCGCAATTTTAAAGGCATTTTTGAAATCCAAAACCAAAGTGCGGTCGGCAATGCGGAAGTTCGAACCAATCTTTTTAAGAAAATCCCGAATCCTTTCGGGATTTTCTTGTTGAGCGTATTTTTCGGCTTGGTTGGCGTCTTTTAGAAAGGCAATGGCAAGTTCGAACCGATTATTGCTCTTTCGCCCAAAAGCGGATATTTTTTCTTCCAAATCTTTTTTAGCGAGAATGAGCTTGTACTTTTTAGCGGTATATTCCGTTTGCGACAAATTGCCGTCCAGTTGCAAATCAAGCAAGCGATCAAGTTTTGCTTCTATCTCTACAAGCTCATTTCTCGCTTTTTGGGCGAAAGAGCTTTCCGCTTGGGCAATTTTCATTTTCTCGTTTTCAAAATAATTGATTGAAGCATTTGCCCAAGCGGAAGACAAAGAAACTTTTTTGATTTCTTCCTTTATTTGAGAAGTGATGATTTCTTCGCGAACATATTTTTGCATACAAGGATTTTTCCGTTTGGTACATCGCAAATAGTTATGACCTTTTTGCGTTTCGGTGGTAATGAAGCAACCGCACTCTCCGCAACGGAAAAATCCTCTAAAAATGTAAGGTTTCAATTTTGGCGATTTCGGTTTGCTCTTGTTCGCCATCACTTCTTGGCATAAATCAAAAAGTTTCTTTGTGATAATCGGTTCATGCTTTCCGTCATACAATTCTCCGTTATATTCAATCATGCCGTAATAGATTTTATTTTTCAGCATATACTGATAATTTGAGACGGAAAGCATTTTGCCTTTCTTGCCAACCAAGCCAATGGAATTGATAATCTTTCGGATTTGAGCGAGGGGGTATTCGCCAGTTGAGTACATTTCAAAAGCCCGCTTGATATACTTTGCCTTTTCTTTATCAACAGCGATACAGCGAGCATTTTTGTCGTTCACATAGCCAAGTGGCGCCCAAGCGGGCCATATTCCATTTCGTAATTTCTGGCGAATACCCCTCTTTATATTTTCCGAAAGATTATCCACATAATATTTTGATTGCCCAAAAGCGATAGACAACATAAATTTTCCTTGCGGTGTCGGATCAAACCAAAAAGTTGGAAATTTAAGCGTGGTAATTTTGCCAGTATCTACTAAATAGATAATTCGTCCACCATCTATACTGTTTCTCGCCAATCTGTCGGGGTGCCACGCTAAAATTCCTTCGGCTTCATTTTTCTCTATGCTTGTCACCATATCATTAAAAATTTCTCGCCCCGGCTCTTTGGCGGTTTTGCTTTCCACAAATTCACGGACGATATTCAGGTTTTCTTTTTTGGCATATTCTCGCAATTCAAACATTTGCGCCTCAATACTCAAAACC
>CAZFZI010000095.1:0-1928 GCA_964523275.1 uncultured Candidatus Saccharibacteria bacterium | reverse complement strand
TTATTGTTTGATTATTAGTTTATTTTATTACTTTTCCCCCCGCTTGGCAACTTCCCCCAAATTAAAATTCGCATAGGCACGACCTATGCAAATTTATCATATCTTTTTCCGCTATTATTACGTTCAAGTGTTGAAGGAAGTGTTGAAGTCAAACCTCAACACCGGCTTAAAGCTGTTGAGGTTTGACTTCAACACCGCTTTAAAACCGCGAACACACAAGCCAACCCCAAAAAACTTGACAAACTTCAAAAAATATGCATAATTAATCCTTGTTCGTATAGTTCATTATTAAGGAGGTATCAAAATAGAGAAAGAAGTTTTATTTAACCGAACTGGATACGGCCCAGCAAATCTCGTGGAAATTATTAGAGAAAAAGTGATTCATAGTTGGGAAAAAACTGAACAAGAAAGGGTCTTCAACTGCGTGGAAATGGTTATTTGCGGACATTCTCTTACAACTTCGCGCAATGGAACGGTAGAGATTAAAATTGAGGTCATTGATATTACAGAGCAGGATGGAGCTAGAATTAATGGATATACCCCAGAGCAAATGCTGGATGAGATTCGGTCTGCATCCTTATCCGATATAGAATTTGATGATACCTGTTTATCAGGCGCAACAGACACCGAGAAGCGGGAGGCGATCTTTCAGATCAGAATTACCGCCGCTTAACCCTTACTTTTTAGAAAGCAAAGGGTCTTTTATTAACCTTCCATGGCGTTTTGTTTTTTTTGGGTTTTACGCTTCGCGCTAATTCTTTTTGCGACTCTCTTTTGCGCGTCATTTCTTGATACATTGGATCAACGTCTTTCCTGCTTTTTATTTTCCCTAATGCCGCCTCAAAAGCTTTGCATTTTTCTTGAACGCGGTCATCATGTACTTTGTCCATTTTATCCCCCAAATCATCAATTTGCCTGTAAAAATGCGCGGTGATCTCGCTAATTTTTTTATCTTCATCTTCCGTCAATTCTTTGTCAGTGCCAAAGGCATTACCCAGCATTTTAAGCTCCGCGCCGTTTAAAACAACATTGAATAACGGCATATTAAAAATAGTGTCCTTTTTGATTTTTTCTCTTTGTTCTCCTTTCTCGCCGCTTGCCGCCAAGCCGTATTTAACTTCTATTCCATTCCCCCTATTTATTATGCCAGCTCTTTTTTGCTGTCCTCTTACAGCAAGCCGCCTCGAGCCATCATCCAAAACAGCATTAATAGCCGCCAACGGCTTCCCTTTATCGCCAAGACAAAACATTTGCACACCGCCCGCTAATTCATCATATTCCGATGACATAAAGAATTGCATCTCGTCTTTCATTCCCTTTTTAAGCAATAAGAACGATAATATTCCTGCTTGGCGTATTCTTTCTTCAAAAGCAAGTGCATTTTGTTCAGCATTCGGCATAGCATTGATTTTTGCGTTTTCCTTGATTTCTTTTCGTTTTCCTTTTATCCGAGACGCAACTTCGTTTGTATCGTCCCTTAAAACTTTTTGCCCAATGCCGGGAGTATTTCTATATTGCGACATATCAATCCGACCACCGACAAAACGAGACTCTTCGCCCCTCTCTTTTTCGGTTTCACCAACCAAAATAGGCAAGTCTTCATCAGCCATTTTACGCATTTCGCGCGCGAAACTATTAACCTGCCTATTTAATTCACGACCCCTGGTATAAAGATCCACTTCCGGCACTGCTTCCTTTTTATTGGCTTCAGCCTGCTTTCGTGCTTCCCTAATTTTTGCCATATTTTCCTCATAGCTTACACCAACATTCCCCGACGAAGGCGCTTTGGGGGCAAAATCGTTAGGGTCGCAACCCGATGGCAAGCCATCATTGGGATTTACACCATCTTTAAAATTACCATTACCATAAAAATTTTCTCCGAATTTTTCCATAGCTTTATGTTTTTAGTTAATTATTCCTTCCATGTC
>CAZFZI010000094.1:0-1949 GCA_964523275.1 uncultured Candidatus Saccharibacteria bacterium | reverse complement strand
CTCCACACACCAGCGGCAGATCGCCCAGGCGGTGAAGCGCGCCCGCTTCCTGGCCTTGCTTCCATAACAATTACCGCCAAACAAAAAACGCCCGCAATAGGGGCGTTTTTTATTTACAAGATTTTTCCGGGCGGACGGGGCTATTGTTCCGGTGTGCTGGTCGCCGAAGCATCCGGCATTGAAAATCCGCCCATAATTGACATTTCCGATTCCGATTCCGGTTCCGTTTCCGCCTCGGTCTCCGCGGGCGCGGATTCGGTCTGCTCTTCGGCGGTGATTGCCGCGTTTTCATTGCCGATTTCCGTGGGCTGGTATTGGTTTTCGGGGGCTTGTGATTCGGTGTTTCCCGCTTGATCCTGCGACCCTCCCTGCACTATTTCCCGTGTAGTGGTTGCGTTTTTGATTTGCCCCGATTCATGCAATAATTCCGGCTCTCGCGTCATTTCCGGTTCTTGAGATGTTTCTCGCGCCAATTTCACGGGTTCGGGTTTTATCACCGGATCATAGCCAGGCAAGACCGCGTTTTTGACATCCAAAACCAAACCGATCAGCCCGGTATAATCGGTTGTTTTAACAATCTGCGTTGTTCCTTTTTCTCTTTCCGCGTTTTGGGCAAGCTTCAAATATGCCAATTCGTTTTGGGCGATATTGGCCAGCTGGGCTTGCACATACAAACCCAAGTCCTTGCCGGACAAAGATGCTTTGGCAACAATAATCCGCGCGGCGCGGCTCGCGGGTTGCCAAATGCCATCCTTTACCGCCAGAGTTAAAAACGAATAATCTGCGTAATAATTCGTTTCGTCTTCGGTAACATTGTCCACTTTCATATTAAAATTGAAATTTTCCAAATCGGCATTCAAGAGCGCGGCATTGTCAATGCCGGTTTGGGTGATAATTTCTTGGCCCAAAACCGCGCCCCTCGCTTCGGGACTGGCGGCAAAGATCGCCGCGCCGCCAAACAGCGCCAAAACCAGCCCGAGAACAAATCCGTTGTGGTATTTGACGAAATCCAACGCCTTGTTTTTGATTGTTTGATTTGACATAGAATTTTAAAATGATAATCTATAGTTACTAAACGTGAAACGGATTCTATACGAGTCCGTTTTGTTTTTCTTTCATCATCAATATGTACTTAAGATATTCAAAATCCCTGAAATTACTGCCGGCAAATTGCCTAATTTCCCGCGCGGTTCTTGACCCTCGGGACATTATAATAATTTCTTTGCCCCGGTTTTTTAAATATTTTAAAACCGGCAAAAAATCCCCGTCGCCCGACAGAACAACCGCCCGGCTAAAATTATCCATTTCCTTCATCAGCCAAAAAGCCATATCAACATCGCAATTGGCTTTTTTCTTTGACGAGCCATCATCTTGCTCATATAATTTAACCGGTTTAATGCACAGCTCATATCCGAACTCGTTTAATTTCAAATAGAAACGAACTCTTTGCAAATGTCGCGCAAGCAATATCAATCCCGTCTCACTCAATCCCCGACCGTGTTCTTTCAGCGTCCCTGCCAAGTATCCTTCCAATTCCATTATCGGCACCGTATCGCTTTTTATGTAATCAAATTGAAATTTGTGAATCTCGGCGCCGCCAAAATATAAAAACCTGGATATCCCATATTTATTTGCCAAATAGCGCAAAAGTTTTTGATAATCTATTTTCCATCCCAAGCTCTTTTGCCCGCCATAAAAAAGATTTGCCGCGTCAATAAACGCGTAATTGTTTTCTTGCGGTTTCATATCTCAATGATAGCAAAAAATTGATTTTGCCGAAAGCGTTTGCAGTTCGGCGTTGGCGCGGTTGATTATTCTTTTTTCGCGCCGCCGCGGCAAAAATTTCTCTTCAAAATTTTGCAAAGTTCGCCATGAACGGCACTGATTCGCAAACGCGCAAAATTTCATCCAACCGCCCAGCATTTTGCCGCTCTCATTGATTTTTTGCG
>CAZFZI010000093.1:0-2017 GCA_964523275.1 uncultured Candidatus Saccharibacteria bacterium | reverse complement strand
TTTTTTGTCTGATTATCGCCATTATAGCGTTATTGGGTTATTAAATCAACTGCCAAAGTTGAAAATTCTTTTCGTTGTCGTGCTCCAATCGGCAACATTGATGAAACGTCGTCCGGGATCGGTGATTATGCCGCTACGCACATTTTTCACATTCTTGGAAACAATATAGACATAATCCGGATTATAAAGGAATATTGCCGGGACGTCTTTTATTATCATATTTTGCAATGATTGAAGTTTTTCAGCGCGCGCGGCTTGGTCGGGCAAAGACCGGATTTCTTCCAGCAGTTGATCGGCTTCTTTGTTTTCATAGAGCGCGAAATTAAGCCCGGGATCAATTTTTTGGCTGGAATGCCAAAAAGGATAAGGGTCGGGAATCGCGCCCAGCGCTTGCCCGAACAGCAAAGCTTCATAAGCGCGCGGCTTGACGATGTCGCGCTCAATGTCGGCGATGCTTATCATGTTGACATTAACCGTAACGCCAATGTTTTCCCATTGGTTCTTTATGATTTCGGCAACCGTGGGGAACGGTTCTTGGTCGGCGGCGGTGATGGTGATTTCCAGTTTCGCGGCAATATTGGCCGCCGGAAAACAAACTTCATTTAATTTTTCGCGCGTACCGATTTTTACATCACCGGTGGGTTTTTTGATATTCTGCGGATCCAATATGTCTTGGCGATATTTTTCCTGAAACAGATTCACCGCTTCCAAAGTTTGATTGCCGAAATTACCGGTAGCTTCAAGATCGGGCATTACCTCGCGGGAAAGGCATTTTTGCAATTCTTGCACTTCAACGGTTAAACTTGTCCCTTTTACAAGATTTTTGGTGAATTGAAAAGCCGGCTGGCGATTGGCGGTTTTGATTCGCGCCTCCCCGTCTTCTTGCTTGTAGCCGGCATCGTCTAAAATGCGTGCCGCTTCCTGTGGGTCATAATCCATGATCGTTTCGGGAGCATTGATGTTGTAAATATCATAAAATATCGGAGAATCAACGATTTTGCCGCGGCCTTTTAGAGCAACTTGCAATATCTCGTTTTTGTCAATGGCGCGCGCCAAAGCGGTTCTTACCGCCACGTCGGATAAGGTGTTGTTTTTTTCGGAATTGAAAAATACCGCAAAATAACGAGGAATCAAATAATCATATGTTATTGCTCCGGACGGGATATTTTTGTTGTTGCCATTTTCACGAACAGCATATCCTTGCACTCGCCCTTGTTTGAATGCCGTAGCCATCGTATCGGCGTCTTTGAAAAATATAAAAGTTATTTGCCGCAAAAAAGGCTTAATGCCATAAAAATAAGGACTTCTTTCCAGTTCAATTGATTCAATGGCGTTGTCCTTGTTGAGGTTTATTTTTTTGGCTTTGTAATGCCCCGAACCCACAGGATTTAAATTAAACGGCGAAAGCGAAAACTCGTCAGAATCGGTTTTTTCCCAAATATGGCGGGGAATAATCTTGAGGGTGCAATTTTCCAAAAACGCCGCGTAGGGAGCTTGCAGTTTTAAACGGAAAGAATTGTCTGAAATTTTTTCCGTTTCCACGCCAATCCATTGCGGCCGAAGAGGGCTTTTATAGGCCGGATCTTGGATGATTTTGATGGTGTATATTGCGTCGTCGCTGGTGATGAGTTTGCCGTCAGACCATTGGACGCCGTCTTTTAGGGTGAACTCATAGGTTTTTCCATCTTCGGATATCTTGTAATCTGCCATGCCCGGAATGATTTGGCCGTTTAGATCGTATTCAAGCAAACCGGCGAAAAGCAATTGTGTGATATCCTGATCAACGCTATAGGAAGCTGCGTAGACGGGATTTAAAAATCGGGGCTTTCCCACCATGCCTTCAACATAGACGCCATTGTCCGCGGCAACGACAGTGGTGTGTTTTTGGTAAAAAACCGCAATCAAAATCGTTGCTGAAATCAATGCCAAAAACACGCAGGTTATGAACGCCGCTCTTTCCTTGCGTGAGAGAATTTTAAAAAATTGCTTCCAGTGTGCAAACGAAGGAAACTTCATT
>CAZFZI010000092.1:0-2030 GCA_964523275.1 uncultured Candidatus Saccharibacteria bacterium | reverse complement strand
ATATCAAGCAATTTTGTTACAATTAAGTTATAATCAAACTATGACAAAGTTAAGTCCAAGAAAAAGATATTTGCAAATCGCGCTCAACGGCAACCTTGATGACGCGCAAAGGATCATCAGCCAATTGCCGGCGAGCGAACAGATCATCATTGAAACCGGCACGCCACTGATCAAAGAAGCCGGCATTGTTGCGGTTTCGCGCGTCAGCTACTGGTGGCAAAAACAACTCATTGGCGCGGGAATTAACACCCCGGCTTATGTTGTCGCGGATCTAAAAACCATTGATCGCGGCGCCACTGAAGCAAGAATGGCCGCTAATTCCGGGGCAAGCGCCGCAGTCGCGATGGGACAAGCGCCGACAGAAACCCTGAACGCGTTTATCGCCGAATGCGAAAATCTGGGCATTGACGCAATGATAGATATGATGAATGTGGAATATTCTCTAACCGTTTTGCGCAAACTGAAAAAACCGCCAGTGGCGGTGATTTTGCATCGCGGAGTGGACGAAGAATCTTTCAACAAAGAAAAGCAAATCCCCTATCACGAAATTCAGCGCGTCAAAGGCAATTACAACATCATGCTTGCCATTGCCGGCGGCGACACGCCTCGCGAGGTCCAGCGCGCGTTTTTCAACAGCGCCGATATCGCCGTGGTCTGGAAAAATTTCTACACCCCCAACAAACAAACCGTCGCCCTTGCCCAAGAATTCATAAAGCAAATAAAATAAGCTGCAAAGGTTAGACCTTTGCAAAGAAAACCTACATTTTTTCAGGCGCGGAAATTCCCAGCAAATTCAATGTGTTTTGCAAAACAAGTTTTGTCGCCATCGCCAAATTCAACCGGGTCTGGGTTGTTTTTTTATCATCTCCAATCACTTGGCAATCATGATAGAATTTATGAAAGCTGGTTGCCAACTCCATGGAATACAAACAAATTCTTTGCAATTGGTAATCTTTGGCAGTGTCGGCAACAATTTCGGGAAAACGCAACAATGTTTTTGCCAGCGCCATTTCACTTGGATGGTCTCCTCCGCGTAAAAATTCCCCCTGCGTAATTTTTTTTGTCTTGACCCCTTGTCCGGCTCGGGACGAAAATGAATTGCCATTCATTTTCGCTTTGCGCAAGATGCTGGCGATGCGCGCGTGCGCGTATTGCACATAGAACACCGGCGAATCGGCAGACTTTTTCTTTGCCAGCGCCACATCAAATTCCATTTGCGACTGCAATGAATTTTGCAAATAGAAAAATCTGGCCGCGTCAGCCCCCACTTCGTCAATCAGCCAATTCAAAGATATGATATTCCCTTCGCGCTTGGAAATCTTGCCGCCTTTGATAGTGACTATCTGGCAAATCAAAACCTCAAACTTTCCCTTATATCCCAAAATCTCCATCACCGCTTTCATTCTCGGAACATGACCTTGGTGATCCGCGCCCCAGATGTCAATGATTTTTTTGTAGCCGCGCTTGATTTTATCGTAATGATACGCGATATCCGACAAAAAATAGGTCGGGCTTCCGTTTGAGCGCAAAAGCACTTCGTTTTTTTGATCAAACGCCGACATATCCAGCCAATAGGCATCATCTTTTTCAAACACCAACCCTTTATTTTTTAGGATATTATAAGTTTTGATAATCAACCCCCCTTTATACAAACATTCCTCGGAAATCCATTCATCAAATTTTATTTTCAGATCTTTGCCAATAAATTTTTTCAAATCTTTTAACACCTCTTGCGCCAAAAAATAACCCGCATCAGTTTCGGAATGGATTTTGGCAAGTTTTTTTTGCAATGATGCAATCTTGTCTTTCAAATAAGGCGATAAATACGCCTCTCCCCGCCCCAGAGCTGTCGCGCCCAAAGTCTGGATTTGTTTGGAAACCCGCGCGTCATTAACATAATATTCCCTCTCTGTTTTGTATCCAGCCATTTGCAAAACATTGGCCAAAGCATCGCCATAGAAAGCGCTACGACCGTTGCCCACGTGCAACTGGCCGCTGGGATTGGCAGAAATAAATTCCACTTGCGTTTT
>CAZFZI010000091.1:0-2090 GCA_964523275.1 uncultured Candidatus Saccharibacteria bacterium | reverse complement strand
ACCGAACCGCCCCAAGCCGAATCATTCGCCCAACTCGCCCAAAAATCCCTCCCCAGCATCTCTATCAATATTCCTTCATTCTCCCAAACATTTGAAATTTAATTTTAACGACAACGCTTGCATATTTTTAAAAATGTGATACTATTTATCCAGCTCCCCGAACAGGGAGAACATACAAGAGGTAGAACCATGTGCAACAGCACACTGGCATCTATGCAGACCTCCGCCGTTACCGCTGGGCAACTTTGAGAGACATTGTTGCTAAAAGACACGGAAGGGAAACAGCTCGCTTCCAGGAGGAAGGCAATAAAGATGCGCACCGACCGTGTGAACAGGGGGCGAATATCAAATCGTTCGCCCCATAAATTAAAATTTTACTGCCCGGGCAAATTATGCCCGGCAGTTTTGCTTTTATTCACATTTTTCATTTTTCCTATGCATTATATATCATTCCAGTTAGCGGACATTCTCACATTCTCAAGAATGTTGGAATGTTCTATTAAAGATTAAAATAAAGATAGGAGTTGCCTAATCGTATCAAAATGATACGATTATGGTATATAAATGATACGAAAAAGCCTTAAAATAATATAAAAATGGAAAAATTATCTCAAAAAGAACAAAATATAATCTCGATTTTGATAAAAAGCGAAAAACCTTTGCAATCTTCGGAAATTCATTTGGCGTTGGAAAAAGCGGGGCAATCCGTCTCGCTGGTTACGGTAAAAAGAGCGTTATCGGAGATGGCCACAAAAGGGTTGATAGATACAACCGGATCCGGACGCGGCACAAACTACAGCATTGCCGTCCCGGGGCGAGTTTTTGCGGATATTGATGCCGCGGCATATTGCCAAATTGAACCTGATAGGCGATATGGAACAAGCGCTTATAGCTTTGATTTATTTGAAAATTTCCCAATGGAAATTTTTTATGCTGATGAAATTAAATCGTTAAAATCGGCGCAAAGTGAATATGAGCGAAAAACACAATCAACATCCGAAACTATCCGCAAAAAAGAGTTGGAAAGGTTTATAATCGAATTGTCGTGGAAATCGTCAAAGATAGAAGGCAATACTTATACTTTGCTGGAAACCGAAAAATTGATTTTGGAAGATAAAAAAGCCGCCGGCCGCACCGAAAACGAAGCGAAAATGATATTGAACCACAAAAAAGCGTTTAATCTGATTTGGCAAAATCCCAAAGAATTTAAAACATTCAATCGCGCAATCATGGAAAAAATCCACGCTTCCCTCACGCAAGATATGCAAATCGGCTCCGGATTAAGAAAGTCTCCAGTGGGAATTACCAGCACAAAATATCGCCCATTGGATAATATTTATCAAATTCAATAAGCCGTGAACACGCTAAGCCAAGCAATCAAAAAGATAAAAGATACGACAGCAAAAGCCCTGTTGGCAATTTTAGGAATCAGCTATATCCAGCCGTTTGAAGACGGCAATAAAAGAACCGGGCGCATGATGGCCAACGCCCTGCTTTTGGCGCACAATAACCCGCCATTATCCTATCGCAGCGTTGATGAAAACGAATATCGCCAAGCGGTTATCATTTTCTACGAATTGAACTCCATCATTCCCCTCAAAAAAATCTTCGTTGAACAATATAATTTTGCCGCCCACAATTACGCAATAAAATAAAATACACCCCATGGAAATATTTGCGACTTTACCTGAAATAACCAATACTTTGAAATAAAAAATTAAATTTTGCCAATTAGATAAAATAGAGCTTGCTCAAAAATCCCTCCCCGAAGTTTCCATCACCATCCCCGAATTCTCCCAATCCTTCGAAATCTAAAATCGGGCTGTTTGAGACTAAGTCTCAAACAGCCCATTAGATCTTTTGAATTACGCCAAAAGCGTCAAAGGATTGAAAAACTTGTTTTTGGTGCACACCGAACCGCCCCAAGCCGAATCATTCGCCCAACTCGCCCAAAAATCCCTCCCCAGCATCTCTATCAATATTCCTTCATTCTCCCAAGGTTTTGAAATATAATTAAAAATGTAAAATAAAAAGGTAATGTGGTCGGGGTTGTCAAGACACGGAATTTGGGATAACCAGATGGAAAGAGT
>CAZFZI010000090.1:0-2111 GCA_964523275.1 uncultured Candidatus Saccharibacteria bacterium | reverse complement strand
CCGCCTTTGGTACGCCCCAGCTTTACGCGAAGGCGACCCTCAAAACCCGCCTTCGCTTTACGCGAAGGCGGGTTTTGCTTATTCTGAAAATTTAATACGGCTCTTCAAAGAACCACGCGGCCAGATTTAAACTTCCCTATATTAGCCAATGTTGCGCGAATTATAATTTTTACCCGAATTGTAGGGACGAATGATCATTCGTCCCTACGGAAAATTTCAGGAATCACAGATTGCGTGACATCAGGGAATAGCTTGCCCTTAACCCATAAAATTCTTTGGAGAGATTTTGATATATTCCATATGGAATATATTTTCTTCAATAGTGACGCAGTCTGCTCTTTTTTATGATTGGCGCCAAAAAGAATGTATATATTCAAATATATATTTGAATATATACATCCAAGAATTGGAAAATTAAAAAAATTACGTAAGCGAGAGGTTCTTTTATGCGGGGGATGTTGTAATTGTTTTTTGCGGTTGGTATAATGAAATAATTTTTGACTGCAATCTGATTTTTGATTTCATTATTTTTTTATTTCTTTTCTATGCCAAACGGTTTAGTAGAAATCGAAATTGCAAAAAACGCGGGCGTTTCAATGGTGCGGCTGATTGACGCAATCATTGAGGAGGCGCAGAGCTTGCGAGCGAGCGATATCCATATTGATCCGCAAAACGGGAATATCCGCGTGCGTTATAGAATTGACGGCCGGCTCAAGGATTATCATTCTTTGCCGTTGCATTTTCGCCAAGAAATCATCAGCCGCATCAAAATTTTATCAGGTTTGCGCATTGACGAACATCAAATTCCTCAAGATGGTCGTTTCCGAGTGAACATTAATGATTTACCCCTGGATATTCGGGTATCGGTAGCGCCAACTTATGGCGGAGAAAACGCGGTGATGCGTTTGCTCAGCGACAAAGCCGAACAATTCGCGCTGGAAGCATTGGGGTTTTCGCCGCAGAATCTTGCCAAAATAAAAAATGCGATTTTTCACTCGCACGGAATGATCTTGGCGGCTGGTCCCACCGGTAGTGGCAAAACCACGACGCTTTACGCTTTATTAAAAATTTTAAATACCGAAGATGTTTCCATTGTGACCATTGAAGATCCGGTGGAATACGCGATTGCCGGTATTCGGCAAATTCAAACAAATTCGCGCTCCGGATTGACTTTTGCCAATGGTTTGCGCGGTGTTTTGCGCCAAGACCCCGATATTATTATGGTGGGTGAAATACGCGATTCGGAAACCGCGGGTATCGCGGTCAACGCGGCGCTCACCGGCCATTTATTGCTTTCCACTTTGCACACCAATGACGCGGCAACAACATTGCCGCGTCTTTTGGATATGAAAACAGAAAGTTATTTGATTGCTTCCACGGTAAATGTTGTGATTGCCCAGCGTCTGGCGCGCCGGATTTGTCCGTATTGCAAAGCTGAATATCAACCCGGCCAATCTGAAATTAACAGTTTGCGCCGTGTTTTTTGCGCGATTGTTTTTGGCGATCAGCAAATTTTTTTTCGCGGTAAAGGCTGTGATCAATGCGGGGGTTCCGGTTTTTTGGGCCGTGTTGGAGTTCATGAAGTTTTAGTTTTGAGTCCGGCGATAAAAGACGCGATTTTAAACAAAGCGTCCGCCGAAGAAATTAGGCGCATTGCAATCGGCGAAGGTATGTTGCCGATGATTGAAGACGGATTTGCCAAGGCCAAAAACGGCATTACTTCAATTGATGAAGTTTTGCGTATTTTTTATGAATAAATCAATTGCAAAAATTTTTTTATCGGTCAAGTCTGCGATTATTGCGCTAAAACCGAGGCAAAACGCAATATTGGGCGATAAATTTATTGCCGCGGCAAGGTTGGTGTTTTGTCCGGATTTGCCGCGTTTGAGCGCGCAAGAAAAAATAATTTTTATTAAGCGGCTGGCAATTTTGATTGAATCCGGAATTCCGATAATTGTTTGTTTGAAAATGCTGTCATGCCAAGCAAATTCATCAACATCGCGCCGCTTGATTGATGATTTACGTGTTGCGGTTGAGAGCGGGAAATCTTTGGCGCAAGCCATGGATCGCTTCCGCGGAGTTTTTGGCGGGTTTGCCGTGAGTATTGTAAA
>CAZFZI010000089.1:0-2123 GCA_964523275.1 uncultured Candidatus Saccharibacteria bacterium | reverse complement strand
ATTGATGGAGGATTATATTCAGATTTCCAAAATAAACGATTTTGTGTTTTGTCCGTATTCGGTTTATTTGCATTCGGTCTACGAGAGCTTTAACCAAAAAACTTATCACCGAACTTATCAAATTGTGGGGAAGATCGCGCATGAGCCGGTGGACAAAAAGGTTTATACTACCAGCGCGAATGTTTTGCAGGGAATGGAGGTTTGTTCGGAGAGATTGGGAATTATGGGCAAGATAGACACTTTTGATGTCAAAAGCGGGGTGTTGGTGGAGCGGAAATATAAAATCAAAAAGATTTTTGATGGCTATCGCTACCAGTTATACGCGCAAATGTATTGTTTGCGGGAAATGGGTTATGAAGTTAAGAGTTTGGCGATTCAATCTCTTTCGGACAACAAGCGATACAAAATTCCAATGCCCAATAAAGAAGAATTGGATAAATTTGAGAAAATTGTTTTTGATGTGCAAAATTACAAAGTCGAACAAATTAAGGACAAAAATCCAATAAAGTGTGGCCAGTGCGTTTATAAGCCGCTTTGCCATTAAATTATGTTGAGCTTGCCTGATTTCAAAGAAAAACAAATACTTTTCGTGAGTGCCAAAGACGCGGAAATTGAAAAGATAAAATTTTTGAATGACAATATATGTTTTTCAAAAAACGGAAAAATAGAAAATCGCATATCGTGCCACAAAGTGTTCTCGCTGTTTTTGGTCGGTGATTGTTCGCTTACCAGCGTTTTGGTGAGAAATTGCCAAGATTACGGCGTTTCAATTTTTTTGTTGAAAAACAATTTTTTGAATTACGCGCGAATTGTGTCACAGGCGGAAGGGAATTATTTATTGCGGGAAAAGCAATATGCGATGGATGGGGCGCAAGAATTGGTATTGGCCAAGAAGCTCGTCGCGAACAAAATTTCAAATCAAGTTTACCTGCTGGAAAATTCAGATGGCAAAGAAGCGGCGATTTCTTTGGAAAAAATCAAGGCCAAAATCAATGTGGCGGAAAACGGAAAAGATTTGCTGGGCTTGGAAGGTTCGGCAGGAAAATTTTTCTTTCAAAGCTATTTCAAAAAATTTGAGTGGAAACGGCGGATGCCGCGGGCGAAAGCCGATATTCCGAATTATCTAATGGACATCGGCTACACGACGCTTTTCAATTTCACGGAAGCGATGCTGGGAATTTATGGTTTTGATTCTTACCGAGGGTTTTATCACAAATTGTTTTTTCAAAGAAAATCACTTGCTTGTGATGTTATGGAGCCGTTTCGGTGCATTATTGATAAGCAAATTATGAAATCAAATAATCTGGGGCAGATTAAAGCCAAAGATTTTAAAGTTAATAAAGGGGTTTATTGTCTTGGATTTCAAGATCAAAGAAAATATGTTGAAATTTTTGCGCAAGCGATAATGAATCGCAAAGAAGAAATTTTTTGTTATGTTCGCGATTATTATTATTGCGTGATGAATGGCGCGGATTTTCCGGAATTTAAAATGAAATAATATGTTTATAATTTCTTATGACTTTGAAGATACGCCCAGACGGACAAAGTTTTCCAATCTTTTGAAAAAATACGGCCGGCGTTTGCAGTATTCGGTGTATGAAATAAAAAACAGCCAGCGGGTGCTGGCCAATATTCAAAAAGAGATTGACATGAAATACAAACCGTATTTTACAAAAAATGACAGCATTGTTATAATTTATATATGCGAGGCGTGCAAAGCTAAGGTCAGAAGATATGGCTATGCCGCCAATGAAGAAAAAGAAGTGGTGTTCTTCTAAAACTTAATATTTTCAAATTCAAAAGTAAAAATTGGTGGAAATTGCAGTGTATCTATTAGAATAAAACCTTTGTCTTTATGAATTTTGTCGCTTTAATCGGCTTAAAGTCGTTAATCAAAATTTATCGGTTAATTGCATCTTTCAAGCCGGTTAAAGCTAATTCAGCTCTCTAATAGGCATATTCAATTTCTACTTTTGTAGATTTCTTTTTTTGGTGCAGTTGTTCCGCACTCTAATAGGCATATTCAATTTCTACTTTTGTAGATATATCCCCTATCTACTCCTATTATATCCTCTAATAGGCATATTCAATTTCTACTTTTGTAGATGAAGTTGTCGGGTATG
>CAZFZI010000088.1:0-2149 GCA_964523275.1 uncultured Candidatus Saccharibacteria bacterium | reverse complement strand
ATAGCTCCAATCAAGAATTCCTTTCAAAGTGGAAAAATTTACAATCTTCAGTCCGGAGAAATTCTTGAAATTGAGTTTTTTGTTTTTAAATTCAATGATTCTTGTTTTGTTGTTGGCATAGAGCGCGACGATAAACGACCCGTTTTTTAATTTGGCCTGCTGGAGCAAAAAGGTGAGCTTGTTTGTTCGCGGATTGTTTTTGGGGATTTTGGGCAACGATTGCAGTCCCAAAACAGTCCCCGGAATTTTTGGGATATAGCCGTAAAACCAGGCAAAGGATAATTTGTTGCCTGATAGGCTGATCTCTTTGTCGTTGTAGGACAAAGTTGACAGTTGGGCGCGCAAAGATTGTTTGCGATTCTTTTCCGCAAAAGAAAGCTTTGCGGTATTCCCCGCTTCATCGGCGGCGGTTATGGTCCCGTTTTCATCGGCGATAACGATATTTTCCGGGTTGGAAAAATTGTCGCGGGCGGTGAAAATCAAATCTTTTTGGAATTGGCCAAAGCTAAATTCAATTTCGGGCGCGGTTTTGTCAATAACAAAATCAATTGTTTTTTCTTCCTCTTTGTTCCCCATTTTGTCGCCAGCATAAAACGATAAGCTGTGTTTCCCTTCGGTCAAAACTTCAATAAAGTTTTCGTATTCGGCAATCGGAGCATCATCTAAACGATAATTGATTGAGAACACGCCTGCCGGCGTTGTTCCGTCTTGGACAAAATCCTGTGCCGCCAGCGAGATTGAAACATTGCCGGCATATGCCGGTTTTGGATCTTCGCCGTTGATTTTTGCGGTTGTTTGCGGCGCAATAATGTCGTTTATTGATCCGGCATCAGCTTGGGCGGTGGGCAAAATCTCCTGCCCGGCGGCGGTGATTATTTTTGTTGTTCCTTCCGAAATATCCAGCTTGCCGGAAAATTCCGGCGTCACCGGAATATCGTTGAAAATAATCGCGCTACTTGGCGCGCCATCGCCGACTTCATTTTTAATCAAGGTGAACGTTCCGGTGCCGGCACCTTTCAAATTGATATCGTATGATTGGTTATCATCCGTTGGCAGGTAGACATATTTGTGCCCGTCAATTATTTCAAAACTCGCCCCGGGGATTTCGTAATGAATATTATTGTCGCTGTCCGCGCCCAGAATGATTTTGCCGGTTGCTTCGGTAACAAAAATATCCACCGGACTTTTGACGATAATGGAATCGCCTTTCAATTCGCAAAGAGAGCGATTGCTCAAAAGCTGGCCGCGGGTTATCAGGTTGGAATAATTTTCATAATCGGCGCCGGTGATTATGTTCACAATTTTTTGGCGGATACCGTTGGCGCTGGGCATTTTCCCGTGTTCGGCTTTTTTGAAATAGAATTTTTTATCATTATCAGCCGGAATGCTGTCGGCGGACTCAAACGACACGGTGTCATCGCCGGAAAGCAGCGGGCCATCCTCTCCGTATTTGGAGTGAATCATATCAATCGTTTGATAATCAATAACGCCGCGAAAAGTTCCCGATTTGCAACCGACAATATCATAAACTTCCACATTTTTTGTCCTTGCGTCAAAATAATCAAACGCGGTTGAGTGCAGATTGTTCGCGTTCAATATGCCTTTTGTATTAAGTCCGGCGGTATTCAAATGCAACAGAGATTCTTCATAGTTTAATTTCTCAACTTGGTTTGGCGCAAGATATGAAGCGGTGCTCACCGTCAAATAACTTCCTTTTTGAGTGTAATATCCTTTGCTTGGAGTTAAATCATAGGCGGCGGGCATATTTTGGCTGATCTTTTTCATTTCTTCGGGATTTAATCCGGGAACTTTGAAATCATTTCCCGCCAATAATGTTTTTATCGCCAATGGCGAGCCCAAATTGGGCACGCCCAAAAAAATCAATTTGCCGATTTTGGGATCGGCATTATCCATCGCATATTTTTTAACAATCAATCCGCCCATACTGTGAGCGATAACATCAACCTTGTTTGCGCCGGTCTGCGCCAGAATTTCGTTGATTCTTTCTTTTAGCAAGTCGCTGTTGGTAATATCCCGCTGGCTGGTTTCCCCCTGCTTGGGATAGACTCCACTCACACCGTAGCGCCAGTCATAAGGAAAAGTGAAAAAGTCTTGATTTTCAACATATCCTTGATTGCCAAATTCATTG
>CAZFZI010000087.1:0-2169 GCA_964523275.1 uncultured Candidatus Saccharibacteria bacterium | reverse complement strand
GTTTGAAGCTGAAATTAACTTACCCTCTGCGGGAAATCTGATCCAGCTCTCGCATAGGCGGGTGTTTTTTGGTAATATGAGGTGATGAATGAAGCAAGCGAAAAAAAATTAAAGCTGGGGGATTTTGGGTATGATGATTTTTTTGAGACCGGACGGCAAAAACTTGGTTTTGGCGGTTTTGGGGTTGGGAGAGTGGTTGCCGAATATAAAGAATCTTACCGGGTGAGAAATATCGACGGAGAATATTCGGCGAAAATTACCGGAAAGCTTTTGTTTAACGCGGCATCAAGAGAAGATTATCCGGCGGTTGGTGATTGGGTGGCGATTGATGAACTTAATAGCGAGCAGGCGGTTATTATTGGGGTGTTGCCCAGAAAAACGATAATCAAAAGAAAATCCAGCGCCAAGTTTGCCACCCAGATTATCGCAACAAATATTGACGCGGCGTTTGTGGTTCAGGCGGTTGATCTTGATTACAGTTTGAACCGTTTTGAAAGGTATTTTGCCATTGTTCGCGACGGGGGTGTCAAGCCGGTGATTGTTTTGAATAAAACAGATTTGATTTCAAAAGAGGAATTAAACATAAAGCTTGCCGCAATTAATAATCGGCTTAAAGATATTGATATTATCGCGGTCAGCGCGACAACCGATTCGGGGCTGGACGAATTGAGAAAATATATCAAAGCGGGCGAAACCTATTGTTTTCTCGGATCGTCGGGCGTGGGAAAATCATCTTTAATCAACAAGTTGGTTGGAAAAGAGGTAATAAAAACCAACGATATCGGCGCGGGCACGGATCGGGGCAAACATACTACGACGGGACGAGAAATGTATTTTTTGGAAGAAGGGATTGTGATTGATAATCCGGGGATGAGAGAAGTCGGCATGGCCGATGCGGATGCCGGCATAGATGATATATTCGCGCAAATAGCCGAATTGGCCAGAGGATGCAAATATGTGAACTGTGCTCATACCCGGGAGCCAGGCTGCAAGGTGGTAGCGGCGGTGAAATCGGGGAAGTTGGATGAGGAAAAATACAATAACTATGCAAACTTGAAAAAGGAGGCGGAATATTATGAATTGGACAAAATCGGAAAAAGGGAAAAAGACCGGCAATTTGGCAAATTTATCAAAAAGGCAAAGGATCAGCTGAAAAAGAACGGACATTATTAGGGTCTGTTGCCGAATAAGCGGCTTTTGCTATAATGGAATGTGTAATAATTTAATAAACAAATATGTTTATTGCAAAAGAAAAGACGAATTGGCTTTTTCTGGTCGCAGTGGCTTTCATCGCCGGGGCAACCGGTAGTGCGTTGATGTCTTATATCAACGACACGGCTTGGCAGGCAAAGTATTTATTGCAATAACGGCAGGCCAAGGACAAGAGTCGCCGGCAAGGCGGCTTTTTGGTATGATAAATCAATAATAATCAAAAATATATGGATAAAAAAATATTCGCAGGGTTTTTAGCGGTAATTTTTTCGTTTGTTTTGTTGCCGGGCGTGGCGGGCGCGGCGTGCAATCTTGTTGCCGGGACAAGTTATTACACCGACGGCGTGAGCAAGTTTTCCGATTCGGGTTGCCACAATGAAATCATTGGGAATGGGACGGGGACGGTCACGCAAACCCAGACTTCGGGTGCGAGCGGCTATATTCCAACCGGCAGTGCCAATTGCCGCTACAGCTTGGCAAAAGAGCAATACACCGACGGCGTTTCGTTTTTCACCGACAGCAAATGCCAGAACGAAGCGCTAAATGACCAAACCGTTCCCGCGCCGACGGCAATGGCAATGGCAACCGCCGCTCAAACATCAGCGGCAATGCAAACGGTGGCGGCAACCCAGACATCGGCAATAGCGCAAACCGCGTCTGCCTCACTGGCGCAGGCAAACCAGAGGATTGCCCTGCTGGAAAGCAAGATCAACATTTTGGCGTCAATGATCTCGCAGATTTTGGCGCTTTTGGCACAAAGATAATTCCTGATGCGTTTGTTACTACCGTTGTTCTGTCTGTTTGGAGTTCCGAAAATTTTTCCACGCGATTTGGGTTTGCCTTTCAAATACCAGGCAGTGATTGGTATTAGTTTTTGAAATTTTGGACAAAATTAGCACGATGATATTCAGTTGGGATTTTCACAGTCGTTGAGTGCTAAGAGTAAGTCCATTTTTT
>CAZFZI010000086.1:0-2254 GCA_964523275.1 uncultured Candidatus Saccharibacteria bacterium | reverse complement strand
TATTTTTGACAGTTATGCCTGCCGCGAGAAAAAAGGCACCCGCAAGGCGATAAAACGCGTCAAAACATTTTTGCGATCATTGGCATTTGCCGAGAGAGAGAGAGAGAGAGAGAGAGCAAAAATTCGCGCGGCGAAATTTATTGTTTGCAATGCGACATTTCAAAATATTTTGACAGTATAAATCATAAGATTTTGTTTGGTATTTTGCAAAAGAAAATTAACGATAAAAAAGTTTTGTGGCTGATTCAAGAAATTTTGGACAGCAATAACTTTGAAACCGGCAAGGGAATTCCCATTGGCAATTTGACCAGCCAGCTATTCGCCAATGTATATTTGAATGAATTAGACCAACACGTGAAACGGGTTTTAAAGCGGCGATATTACATCCGCTATATGGACGATTTTCTGATGTTCAGCGACAGCAAACAGGAATTATGGCAAATAAAGGAGACGATAGTGGAATTTTTGAAAATCGGATTGGATTTGAATTTGCATCCCAAAAAAGCCGACGTGTTTCCAATAAAAACAGGGATTGATTTTTTGGGTTTTCGCGTGTTTATCAATTATTCCGTTTTGCGCAAAAGCACGTTCAAAAGATTTGTTAAAAAAATGAAGTTAAAAACGGGCGACGAAATTGCCATATCAAAATCTTTTAATTCCTTTTGCGCGTTTGCGAATCAGTGCCGTTCATGGCGCACTTTGCAAAATTTTGAAGAGAAATTTTTGCCGCGGCGGCGCGAAAAAAGAATTATTGATTATATTAATGTCGAATTGCAAATCGTTTCAAGTAAATCTTGTTTTCTGCTATAATGAAATATGAAATTATGAAATCGCGAGAAAACAATTATGCGTTTGTTGATAGCCAGAACTTGAACCTTGGCGTGCGGAGCCAGGGGTGGATTTTTGATTTTGCGCGATTCAGGATTTTTCTCAAGGATAAATATAAAGTTGGAAAAGCTTTTCTTTGTATTGGGTATGTCAATAACAATCAGTTGCTTTGTACTTTTTTGCAAAAATCAGGTTATATTTGCGTTTTCAAGCCAACATTGGAAATCAAAGAAAACGGGACGGTGAGAATAAAAGGGAATGTTGACGCGGAATTGGTTTTGCACACGATGATTGAGTGGAATAATTATGATAAGGCCGTGATTGTTTCCGGTGATGGCGATTTTCATTGCTTGATTGAACATCTTGGAGAAAACGGCAAATTAAGAAAAATAATCGTACCCAACCGGAGGCATTCGTCTTTGCTCAGAAAATTTAGCGATCATATAGTTAATGTCCAATTGTTTAAAGAAAAATTGGAACTCAAAAACCGCCCAAAAGAAGGCGGTTGAATTTGCAAAAGAGGCATTTCCGCGGGACGAACCCTTTGGTAGTCCTCTTATCGTGATAATTTAATCATAATTGACAATAAAAATATGTCAAGCAAAACAATCAAAAACAAGGCGTTGGATTTCGTCAAATACCACAACGGATTTGTTCTCGGGCTGGTTTTGGCGCTGTTTGGCGGCGCGGCGATCTTTGCCGCCAGTCCCGAAGCGAGGGGCGCGGTTTTGGGCCAAGAAATTATCACCCAAACCGGCATTGACAATGCCGCGCTCTTGAATGCCGATTTGGAAAATTTCAATTTTAATATGAAAGTGGACAATGTTACCGAAGACGAAACGAATTATTACGCAGATTATTCGTTTTTAACTCTGGCGGTAAAGGATGGCATTTGGCAACCCGCGAGCCGCGCCGCGCGGATTATTGTTGCCAAAGCATCTTTGTCCGGCAAGGACTTGGGTTTGTATGTGCAAGCCCAGCTGGCCAATATCGCCCAAAACGAATTGGCATATTTGAAGCTTGCCCAAAACGCGGAAAGAGAAAAAGGAACAACGCAGATTGTTAAAACAACCGATTATACCGGGCTGATCGGTTTGGTTTTGGATGTCAAAAACGCGGTCTTGCCTGGCTATGATCCGGTGATAAAACCCGAACCCGTGAAATTGGCGCGAGAAACATCTCAAGAACCGGAAATGACGCGAGAGCCGGAATTATTGCAAGAATCGGAACAAATCAAAAACGCGACCACTACACGGGAAATAGTGCCGGGAGGGTCGCAGGATCAAGCGGGAAACACCGAATCACAAACTCCCGAAAGCCAACATCAGCCCACGGAAATCGGCAATGAAAACGCGGCAATCACCGCTGAAAAGCAGACCGAATCCGCGCCCGCGGAGACCGAGGCGGAAACGGAACCGAGCCTGTC
>CAZFZI010000085.1:865-2341 GCA_964523275.1 uncultured Candidatus Saccharibacteria bacterium | reverse complement strand
GCGGGGGTGCCAGGATTTGAACCTGAAATAAAGGTTTTGGAGACCTTTGTGATGCCAGTTTCACTACACCCCCAATAATTGATATTTAACAAAAAACCGGCTTTCGTGCAAGCTGCCGCTCTTGTATATTTGTTTTTATTAATCCGGTTTGCTAAAATTAAACCATGAAAGCCAAAGAAGAACAAATCAAAATTCCCAAAAAAGTGGAGAATTTTTTGGGCAAACCCGCCGTCGCCAAGGCTATGGCGGGCAAGGCGGGGATTAAATATGAGTTGATGGGACACCGCACGGTCTACACCGCTTTTGACAAGGCCGCGACATTGAAAGTTAAGCCCGATATTATTGCAAAAGTCCTAACAATAAAAATCGGCAAAGATTTAGCGATGGTGGTTATTGGGGGCGATAAAAATCTCAACATTGAAAAACTACAGAAATTAGTCAAGACAGAAAAAATTGGTTTTGCCAAGGAAAAGATTATTGCCGAAGCTTTCAAGGGCATCAAACCGGGCGCGATCCCGCCCTTTGTTGATTTATGGCAAATGAAAGTAATTTGTGACAAAAAACTATTGGAATCGCCAAAGATTATTTTATCGGCCGGAACTTATAAAGCATCGCTGTCCGTCACGCCCGCGGTTTTCAAAAAACTGAATCCCGAAATGATAATTGGCAACTTTTCTTCGCCCCGTCCAAAACCAAAAAAAACGAACAAGCCCAAGCCGGCGAAGAAAAAATCTGTTACGAAAAATTTAAAGACGAAAGCAACCAAAAAGCGGCAATAAGCCGCTTTTTGATCAGTGGGCTTGCCCACCGAAGCTTTAGCGAAGGTGGGCGCGGAAGGAATCGAACCTTCGGCCTCTGTCTTATCAGGACAGCGTTATACCACTTAACTACGCGCCCGCAAACAAAATAATTCTACCTTATTTTTCAAAAATTGCAAGCCGTTTAGCTTGTAAATCAGGCTATTTTTGCTAATGTATTATTGTCGCGGGCCCTTAGCTCAGCTGGTAGAGCGCCTCATTTGTTCCGATTGAAAAAATAAATTTTAAAAATGTTTTATTTGTACATTTTAGAATCCATAAAAACAGGAACATATTATGTGGGGATTGCGGCAAATATTCAAAAAAGATTGGCTCAGCACAACAATGGTTTAGTCAAGTCAACTAAAAGCAAAAAACCATGGAAATTAATACATAATGAGATATATGATAATCAAAGTGAAGCCAGGAAAAGAGAAAGCCATATTAAATCACAAAAAAGCCGAAAGGCAATTGAGAAGATTATAAAACATTTTTAAAATTTATTTTTTCAATCGAGAATCCTCGATTAATTTGGTGGGCCCTTAGCTCAGCTGGTAGAGCGCCTCATTTGCAATGAGGAGGTCACCGGTCCGAATCCGGTAGGGTCCACCAAATTAATCGGGACAATGAGGAGGTCACCGGTCCGAATCCGGTAGGGTCCACCAAATTAATCGGGACA
>CAZFZI010000085.1:0-765 GCA_964523275.1 uncultured Candidatus Saccharibacteria bacterium | reverse complement strand
ATGAGGAGGTCACCGGTTCAAATCCGCCAAGCAAAGTATGAGCAAAACCTGATCAATGCAAATTTTGCGCTTGCGTTATTCTTTTTCTGTTATATCATAAGACATATAGGCAAAAATTATGCGTAAAATTAATTTAAAAAATGTGGTTTGGAAAGAGGGGAAATACTATGTCGCGTGGAATTTAAATACCGCGATTTCAAGTTTTGGCAAAACCCGCAAGGAAGCGTTTGAAAGTTTGCGCGAAGCGTTAGAACTGCACCTTGAAGACACTCCTGTTTCCGAAGTTAATAAAGTGGAGCGGCCGGATTTGGTGCCGTCGGCTTTGAAGTGTGCCTAAACCCATATTATTAAATTTGGTTTTAAAAGTCCTTAAAGATAAGGGCTTCTTTTTGATACGGCAAAAAGGATCGCACGCTCGGTTTCGCAAAACCGGAAATCCCACGCGGAATGTAACCATCAAAATTAGTTGCAAAGAAATTCCTTATGGAACATTTCAGTCAATTTTGTTGCAATCCGGATTAAGCGCCGATGACTTTTTGGAAAACAAAAATTGATCGCAAAACAAAAGCTATATTTCCAACTTTGACCGCAAAGTGAAAAAGATTTTGGAAATAGAGAAAAGAAAGAACAAAGACAAACCATAACCGCCAATTGCGGCTCGCCACAAACCGCCGGTCAGTTTTTCTAAAATTCGCAATATGTTAAAATGGATGTATATATTCAAATATATATTTGAATATATACATCGTAAAATAACAAAAAAAT
>CAZFZI010000084.1:0-2438 GCA_964523275.1 uncultured Candidatus Saccharibacteria bacterium | reverse complement strand
CCGCCAGATCCTTCGGCAAACTCAGGACAGGCCTCTTTTTCGGTCCGCGATTCGTAGCCGCAACGCGCGAAGTAGTCGGTTATCTGCCTCTGTATCTGCGTATGGTGCGGCGTATGAATTTTTAGTAAATCGGAAACTAAATAATTCACGTTATCGAAGAGAAAAGTTAATGATTGCTAATAATTAAGATTGAGAATCAAAATATTCTTCGAGTTTTTCTAAAACATTATCGATTGTCAATAAATCTTTGGGCGAGCAACCAACAATATGATCAATATATTTTGGATTTTGAAGTTCTGTTAGAATGTTTGCGCTTTTGTTTCCGCGGCCAGAATGATGGTGAATTTGACCAGTGATGATTAGATTGAACTTTGTCTGGCCTTTTTTTAATCCAATCAAAACATCGCTATTTCTAATTTTTGAATTGCCAAAAAAAACTACATCCCAGTCAGTTGTTTTTAGCCCGTATTTTGCAAAATAACTTCTCAATCGTTCACGAATTAAATTATCATCGACAACTTCTCCCAAAATACAGATATTGAACGGTACCGGAATTTGTATTTCTTTTCGTTCGTCATTATCTTGTTTTGGTTGATAAGCTAAAGCCTCTTTTAAACTACCGATAGTCGATTCCGCTTTTTGAAGGTCCGTCTTCAAAATCTCGTTTTCCAGTTCCTTATCGTCAAGGTTTTTAATAGCTTTCGTCAGTTCGGTTTCGTACAGTTCCAAAAGTTCACGGTCTTCTTTTGATTTTTCTGTTTGTACAGCGGAAGTAACTTTGCGGCTTTGTGTATATCTAAGGAGGTTTTCTTCAAATTTTGATTTGAAACTACCCAAAATCTGGTCTTTGAGCGAGCGGAAAAAGTTAAAATAATCAGAAGGGGAAATAATAAAGAAATACAAATTTTCCTCTCCTTTATATTTTCTCTGAAGCTCTCTGCCAGCGTTAAGCTTGAGAAGATTTTCATTTTTAAAATCCCTGTCATCCTTAATTTCAACAATAAGGATATCTTTCTTGGTTTTAACAATAAAATCCGGATAAAACGCGTAATAACTATTGCGGCTACCTCCATTTTTCTTGTAAGCAATCCCAAAATATTTACTTTCATTCGTCCCATTTTTGAACCACCACAAAACATCATTGTCGGTCTTCTCGAGCCCTTCAATAAATTCCTTTTCTGGCTTTGACCATTGCTCTTTGCCGTTTTTATCTCTCTTTAAAAAATAAGGTTTGAGAATTGATTTTCGAATATCTTCTTTATTCTCGAAATTATCAAAGACGCTGACTATCTCGGGTATTTGCCAGTTTTCATTACGAATAACCTCATCTGCTTTTTCAGGTAATGACTTGTACTTGCTTTTTGCCGCCTCGATTAAATCAATAAATTCGCCCTTGTTTATCGGGTTTAGTACTATTGCAGCAATTTCGTCTTCATTATCAATGCCGAAATATTTTTTGAAAAAAGATCGTAGGCTTGACTTGATAATATCTGTCGGGCGGGTTCCACCGGTAAAAGGATACGATAAGGATTTTATGAATGCAGTATATTCCGCGCAAACTTCCTCGCGATCTTTTATAATCGTTTTTTCTTTTTGAAAATCAACCGCTTGCTTTTTATCAATTTCAGAAATCTTACCTTCAAGCCCTATCTCCTTTGAAAAAGTTATTTTGCCAATATTAATCTTCTTGCCATCAATTTTTCTATCCCCTGCCGCTTCAAATAAACATTCCTTAAAATCACTCGACAGTCGGAAAAGTTCTCGTTTTCTTCTTACGAGTTCGCTTGGTAAATCGATATTTTTGTAAATTGCGTTGTCGCGCAACATTTGGTCCTTGCTGACATAATCCTTTGCCAAATCATCAACAATTTCAAAATTGTTTGAAGCCGTATAAACATAACCGATATTTAACGCCGAATAATTGTCGTAATGTTTCTGCTCTGGCATACGCATAATACGACCGAGCGTTTGAATGTTAAAAACATAATTTTCGGCATTCCATTCTCGCTGAAGCAACAAAATACTTGCGCGCGGACAATCCCATCCTTGCACAATCGCCTCTTTGAATACTAAAACATCAACTTCGCTATCGGGGTTTTCGAGGTAATCAAGATTTTTCTTTTTATCTTTTGTGGCAAGCCAAAGAGCTAATTTTCCATTTTCAATTGTAATGCTATCTTTATTTAATGTCTCAATAATTTTATCCTCTGGTTCTCGCACATCGGATTTCTTTTTCTTTGGTATTTGAATCAAAAGTAAAGGATTTATTTTAGATCCCAATTCTTCATAAAGCCGTTTAAGCTCTTTGCGCTTTTTTAAAGCTTCGCGGACAATATCCTCGTTTGTTTGCACGCGGCCAAGCCCCGGATTTATCTGGATTTCCTGCTTAATCATGCCCTCCGCCACAACCTCGCTTAATCTGACTGTGATTTTATGAT
>CAZFZI010000083.1:0-2555 GCA_964523275.1 uncultured Candidatus Saccharibacteria bacterium | reverse complement strand
ATCAACAAATTATGCGGGGTTGGCATATTCATCTGATTTGCCGCGCCATATTGAATGTATATATTTGAATATATACAAAGTATATACATATGTATATACATTGCCGCCGCGCCTTCGGCAAATTGACACCGGACGCGAAAATTACGTTGACGCAAACTTTACAGATCTTCCGCTGACGTCGATCCTGCCGCTTCACCGGCTTCCTGCCCGATTTCTTCTTGCAAAACATCGCCGCCAACGGCATCTTCAAACACACCTTGCTCAAGCGTGTCGGTCACCGGCGAGTCATCCTCGGAAACCGGCAACAAATTTGGTTGGCTCTCGGCTTGACCGCTCAACGATCCCCCTTGTTGCAAATTTTGAATCGCTTTAGCAACGTTTTCCTTTGAGGCATCATCGTCTTGCGGCAACAATTGCCAAATTATTTCCAATTCATTAATCGCAGCTTCTTTGTTATTCTGCTCGTCATAAATCAACGCCAAATAATAATGAGGATCAATGTATTGCGGACGCAAAGCAATTGCCTCTCCAAAGCTCTTCTGAGCAAGATTCAAATCGTCTTTCAGAACATATACTTGGCCGATTTCGGTCCATAAAGTCGGATTATTAGGCTCAAGGTCAATTGCTTTTTGATACATATCAACCGCCCATGTGTCAAAACCATCGCTCACGCCGATAAGTTGGCGATAAATATAACCCCGAACCGCCCAATTCGCGGAATTGCTGGGATTAGCCGCGTCGGTGCTCATAGCCGCGGCTGTCACTGCGGTTTGCAAATAAGGCGCGGCATTATTGAAAACGGTTTGAGCGTCTTGACCTTCTTTCTGGAGCGCTTCCCGAGCTTGCGCCAAATATACTTGCGACAATCCTGTCAAATAGTTATCCTGCAAGCGATTCGTGGCCTCGGCCGCCAATTCAAGTTTTTCAACCGCGCCATAGATATCATTCTTTTGCAAGGCGCTCACTGCCGCAACGTATTGAACTTCGGCATAATACCGTTTTGACACCCAAACCAACAATCCGATTTGCAAAACCACCATCATAATGAAAATCAATGCAACCGCGTATGATAAACGCACCGAATCAAACGACAACAACGCCATCTTTTTTGGGCTTAAAACAATAATCATTGCCAAAAAGAGCCAGAACAACAACGCCAAGGAAAAATTAAACGGATAAAAAAACATCGCCGCAACAACCGCCAGCCAGCCGGAAAATACCGCCAACGGCAAAATTTCGTTTTCTTTTTCCTCGGTTAAGTTTCGGAACGCCCTCACAGTCCAAGCCGCGATAATCAACAACAAAACCACAATACCCAACACGCCGATGGTTGCAACCCGATTTATAATCTCCGAACTGCCCGCGAAAAAAATGCGGTTCCATGCAAAATCGTCCCGATTCAATTCTTGGGGCTTGAATTTTACAAAATCATACGCAAAGGTTCCCGGCCCGGATCCCAAAAAGAAATGTTGCGGCGACTGCTTCAAAACATCCACCGCGATGCCCGCCGCGACAATCGGCTGAAGTCCTATTTCGGGCGCAACAGAAATATTTAGAACGCGAAATACCGAGCTATACGCCCCAGCCATCATCGGCTTGGCAAAAATATTAAAAACTAAAAATAAAACCGCGACAAAAAACAGCGCGAAAGCTCCGCTCTTGACGCGCGGATTTTGGGAAGAAAATTTCAAGTTGCTTGACAAAAAAACAAACACCGACAGCGCGGCAATTGCCAGAACCGCCCAAGGAGCCAGCAATAAATCATAATTGCCCCCTGTTTTTTGCGGAAAATAAACCACGGCCGCGCCATTGAAAACAACCAGCGTTAAAAATAACAGAAGCGCGGGAATGGAAAACAAAATTCGCGAAGATTTTTTACCAAAAAACATCAGGGGAAAAATCAGAGCCAAAACAATCGCGGAATACAGCGCCAATCCGGCAATCGAGCCCACAGTGTTAAACGAAGCAACCTTGGTGTAATCAAAAAATGGAAGCAAATAAATTCCGAACGATTGGATAACCGCGAAAGCCGCGGCAACCGCCGCCGATACCGCGACAACCGCCGCCAATTTGGGAATTTCTTCTTTTTTGAAATTATTAACAACCAAAAAATAAAGAAAGGCAAAGCTCAATATTGAAAGAAAGCTTTCGGCCACCGGTAAAGGCATTCCCCAAAAACTGCCATATGAATACAAAGAAAAAATACTTGATGCAAGAATTATCATTGCCAGTCCCCCAATCAAATAATGCAGAGGATCCAAATTGATGGCTGTCTTCTTTTCATTTATTGCGTTTCGCATCCAAAAAAATATTCCCAAACCGGCAACGATAAATAAAAAAAATTGTTTTTGGAAGTCAAGGGTATTGGCGGTAAACGGCAAAGTAAAAAACGGCGTTAAAAATAACGCGGAATAAACTATAAATTTTGTAAGTTTATTTGTCATAGATTATTAATAATTGGCATTCTTACCATACCATTTTATTTTCAATTATTGAACACGCACCGCGAATTCGGCAAAACTACCCGCCTTCGGATGATTTTATCTTTCCCGCCA
>CAZFZI010000082.1:0-2575 GCA_964523275.1 uncultured Candidatus Saccharibacteria bacterium | reverse complement strand
CTTGGAAATTGATTTGCGGATCCGGATCGCTTTGGGCATCTTCAAAATACATCAAGCTTTTTAAAATATGATGGTAATCGTGCGCCACGTCCGGATATTGCTTTTTTAACCGTTTCACCGTTTGCTCCAATGGTTCAATATTTTGCGCGCACCAGTAAAGATCGAAAAAATCGCGCTTTCGGCCGCGTTGCGATATGGCGATAATTTTCATCACCGCCACATCCCGCGCCACCAATATATTCACCATGCCGTATTTGATAAACTCCAAATCCGGCACAAAAAAGGGATAGGCGATAAAACTCACTTTCGCACCGAATAGTTCGCCATAAAGCGTGCCCTGTTCCTCAAAGCTGGTTTCCCAATCATTGTTGCCGGCAAATTTATTTAAAATTTGAATCGCCGCAAAATCGTTTTTTTGGCAAAAAAAATCCAAATCAAAGGATTGGCGATGATTCGCCTGCAACGCCAAAGCCGTGCCTCCCGCCAAATACCAGCCGCTATTTTCAAGCCACGCTTGCGCGGACAAAAAATCAAACGCTTTTTTTGTGGCTGGTGGCAAAATTTTCAGATATAAATTTATTTGTTTTTGAGAAATATTGTCCATGCGTTTTTCGTTCGCGGGCGCATACATCGCGATTTGGCCACGATTTTTTTCAATAATTTTTTGTCGTAGTAATCCCACATCCATTTCACTTCTTTGTCGTTGCCAAAATCCAAAATCCGCTCAATCACGTATTGGGCATTTTTGTTTGGATCAATGCTTTTGGGATCAACATCCCAGAACAAGCTCTGCCGAAATTTAATCGTTTTTGCTTTATCCGCATTAATCTTCATAACTCCATTCTACCATATCCGCACCCTCAATCAAAACCAAATTTCACCGACAAAAAACATTCCAACATTCTGCAGAATGTTGGAATGTCCATAATCAACATTGCCTAATAATAAACTACGCCGGGGCAGAGCCCCGACATATTCTGGCGGGTAAATAAAACTATTTCCATAGGCGCGGCATTATACCCCAACACGCGTCAAATCTTTCTTCGGGGATAAGGTCTTTGTGATTTTTCATAATAATATGAGGCAAATTTCGAATCGCCGCGCCCGGATAAATGCCCACGATTTTGGCATTTTTATCGGCAATGGTAATGATTTTTTGTTCGTCAATATCCACGCCCGCGTCGCGCAATCCGTAATCGGACACCTCCCCAATGTCTTTATATCCTGAAATCCATCCGCCCAGACACTCCACAAAATACGCCCCCATGCCGCAATCCGCGCTGATGCACATTGTTTCATCCCCCAGCGAATAAACATAAAAGTCCGATTCCCAAACCGTATCATAGGGCGGCGCCCACCCAATCGAATCACCCGCCCTTTCGGCGGCATCCATTCCAAGCGAAATGGTTTTGTATTGTTTAACCCCAAAAGGATATTTTTGCAAAAAAATAATAACGGCAATCAATGCCAGCGCCGATAAAACACCTGTGCAAATTTTGATTCGGATTAGGCGCTTCATGTCAATCGATCACTTCCAAAACGCCAACGCTTGCCGAATCGCCTTTGCGCGCCTTAATTAGCGATTTGTAAATTTCGCCCCACTGGGAAATCTCAATTATTGTAATGCATCCAAGCGAATAGCCGCCCGCGTGCAAATATCTTTCACCGCTATGCCCGATCCTAAACCAAGTTTTAGCTCTCGGCGCTTCTTGCTGATATCTTACACCGCCCGGATGAGGATAGTCCGGTATCTCAATATCATATAGTCCTTTTTTCCACGGAGCATTTGGATAATCAGTCGCTTTGTATTTTTTTCCATTCAAAAAAAGAGTTTTTTGGGAAATTGAATATTGAGCGCTTGCCATTGATTCGTGTGTAATACCGAAAATAAATTGAGAAGAGCCGTCATCTTTTAATGCAACCGAAGCACGCTTTCCACGATACGATCCCTCTAATATCATAAAATACTCTCTTTTGGCATCAACCCGATCATTTTTAACTTTTAAAAATGCCGGCAAATTTATTTTTTCTTTACCGTCACCCAAAACAACTTTAAGCCATCCGTCGCCCTCGTTTGGCACATATTGCGCCGTCTCTAAAATTTCCGCCGTCAAAGTTATTTCAAAAACCGCTATCGCTTTCCCCCAAAATTTGTTCAATAATACTGATCTATTTTCCCGGATTTTAACTTTAAATAAAAATTTTTGCGGCGCCGCCGACGCAGTATCGATCTTTATATCTCCATCAATCACACCAACATCGTTAAACAGCAAATCTTTTTCAATAACCGCAATTTTAACCGCAGCTTTAAATATTTTTTGATCGGTTTCAAATCTGAATATTTCGCGATTTAATTCCACATTCGCGCCAACTTTAATTCGCTTGTCAATCACCGCGATTCGTCCCATCGCCTCAACTTCAATGCAAATATCATCGCCAATGGAATCGCCGCCATATTTTATTTTCTCAAGCTTTAAAACAATTGATTTAATCATAAATTAAATTCATAAAACATCCCAAAACAAGCTCTGCCGAAATTTAATCGTTTTTGTTTTATCCGCGCTTTTCACACGTT
>CAZFZI010000081.1:0-2736 GCA_964523275.1 uncultured Candidatus Saccharibacteria bacterium | reverse complement strand
GCTCCCGAATCAGAAACGATTTCGTGCTCATCTCTTGATTAGAAAATACTGGTTTACAATGTGAGTATGTGCGGTGTTTGTGTGTTGACATAGCAATAAAACAAAAGTATATATGAAACGAGGGCGTTATTATTGTAATAACGCAAAGATATGGAGGTAAGGATATGAAAGCTGTGTTGGCGATAACTTCGAGAACTGCTGACGGGGCAACGATGGAATTTGATGAAGAGCTAAGAGCGCGGCTTATTGCTACAGCGTTTAAATTAGCCAAACAACACGGTATTGCTATGGAACTTCCGATTGGATCACTTCCCATCCGCCGAAAAGGGATGTTGTTTTACGGGGTTCCTGATTGCAGAAATGGTGTTTTAATTATCATTATCAAAAAACACCTTAAAAAACCAATTATCTTTGGCAATTCCGCAATCCAGAAATTGTTTTGCGATGAATACGATGGGTACCGGATATTGATTGCAAGGTATAGAAATCTTGGGGCCGAATTGGTTATGGAGGGAAAAGACGCGTCCGGAAGACCTTTCGCTAAGATGTTTTTCGTCTATTCGACTATCTCCGGAACACATAGTTGCGGAAATGCCGGCAGGCAACATTATCCATTTTGGGAGAATAAAAGACGGGTGGAAGATTTCCGGTTGCTAATTCCCAACTTATAACTCTTTTTTGCTTTTATTTTTTGAGCGAAGAAGAGTTTTTTATTTGGTTTTTAACTTTTGCGTGATGATTTGCAAAAGAGGGCGGGGTTTGGTATATATAATTTGTGAAAATTTTCGGAGGCCTTTGGCTATGGTCCAAGATATAAAAATCATCGTTGCAAGACAACAAGATCGATCAACAATGGTTGCGATTTACTATTGCTTATCATTGATTTACGAATTGCAAGGGGACGCAGAGAGTGCAATTTCTTATTTGGAGGAAGGATTTAAACTTTTGAGAAAAAGCCATGCTTGCCCATTGTTATATTTTATGGACAAGAGTTTGTGGTGCAAAACATCACCTTTTTTTATATGAATGCACGGAAAAGCGCGCCGGGTGGCGCGCGGATTTCTCAAATTATTGTTCACAGGATTCAACGATGGCGATTTCCAGGGGCAGTTGAGGAATGGGAGAATATCTGATTTTTTCTTGCGCGGCCAAAAATGCTTCAATAACTTTTTTAATCTTTTCCTCCCCCATTGCCAAAGTTTGGCCTTTCAAAGTTTCAAATTCTTCATCGGTGAGGCCAACGATCATAAAATTGTCGTTCTTTGCGTCTTTTGGGCCGATGATTGCCAAAATCAGCGATTGGCGCAAATATCCCAAAACGCTTTTGCCATATTCGGCAACGTCATATCCTTTTTGAACGATGTCATTCAGGTATCGCACGCTCTCCGCGGCGTTTTTTTGGGAAATCAACTCAATCAATTCCGCGGCTGATCGGGTTTCAGTGATTCCCAGAAGCTGGCGAATGTCTTTTGCTAAAATGTCGGTTTTCTTGCCCGTTGCGGTGATCAAAATCTGCCCCAGCAGGCTTTCGGCGTCGCGCACCGAGCCGCCGGAATTTTGCGCGATCAATTCCAGCGCCGCTTTTTCAATTTTCACTTTTTCGCTGTCGGCCAGTTTTCGCAGGCGGGCAACCATTTCCGGCAATGATAGTTTGCGAAAATCAAATCGCTGGCAGCGTGATAAAATGGTGGGCAAAATCTTGTGTAGCTCGGTGGTTGCCAGAATGAATATCGCGTGCGCCGGCGGCTCTTCCAAGGTTTTCAACAGCGCGTTGGCCGCGTCTTTGGAAAGCTGGTGGCATTCATCAATGATGAAAACTTTGTATTTCAGTTTTGCCGGCGCGAATTTTATTCCTTCGCGCAATTCGCGGATGTCGTCAATGCCGCGATGGCTGGCCGCGTCAATCTCAATCAAATCCATTGCCCGGCCATTTTGGATTTCAACACAATTGGCGCATTCATTGCATGGTTCGGCGCTTCCCTCTTTTTTGTTGAGGCAATTCACGGCTTTGGCGATTATCCGCGCGGTGGTGGTTTTGCCGCAGCCGCGGGGACCGGAAAACAAATAGGCGTGCGCTATCTGGCCGCTTTTGATCTCATTGGCAATGGTTTTGGTCACGTGTTCCTGGCCGACAATGTCGGCAAAAAGTTGGGGGCGATATTTGCGATAAAGCACAAGATTATTATCCATGGTAATTATGTTAAAGCTACATTAATTTTCAATTTTCAATTTTCAGTTTTCATTGAGTTTCCAATTTATCATTTTGACAAACAAAAAGCTATCGCATAGACGTGGTGATTTTCTGGAAGATCATTGTTAGCTCCTGCGCTTCTTGCCATATTTTAGATAAAACATCTTTTTTATCGGGATAACATTTTGCCATCATCCTTAGCCAGTGCTTTGTTTCCTGCGCTTCTTTTTTGCATATGAAAATTTTATTTGCAAAATCCTTTTTTGAACATGCACCATTGGCTTCCATATAATTTGCGCCGACGGAAGTTGCTGATCTGACTAACTGAGATATTAATGGTCTTGAAATTGTATCTTGTTTCACGCTCTGGCAAAATTCTATCACAGATTCGCCGAATTTAGCAGTCCTTTCTTCAAGTTTGTATTTGTTTGATAATTGGTTCATTGTTAATTCAATGAAAATTGAAAACTGAAAAATGAAAAATGTTTTTTATTTTTTAAACACGATGAATTTGTAGCCGATGAAATTCCACGCGAATACCGCGA
>CAZFZI010000080.1:0-2739 GCA_964523275.1 uncultured Candidatus Saccharibacteria bacterium | reverse complement strand
TGATTTTTGCAAAGAGATTCCGCAAAGTGTGATTTCAAAACCTTTAATATCTCAATTAATCAGATCAGTGACAAGCGTTGGAGCAAACTATGCGGAAGCTAATGGCGGCAGTTCAAAGAAAGATTTCAGGCACAAGATTGCAATCTGTAAAAAAGAAATTCAAGAAACAAAACATTGGATACGCATGATCGTAAGAGTGTCCCCGGAAAAAAGAAATGAAGCGCAAATTTTATGGAAAGAAGCGCACGAGCTAACGCTTATTTTTCAAACAATTATGAACAAAGTGTCTTAATTATGTTTAATATATTGATTATTGAATATTTTTTGAAAATTGTTCGGTTGAATATTGAATATTAATAAAAAAATTGACTTTTTGGGCAATTTATTATAGTATGAGCGGGTTGGATAAACTTAAATTATAATTTAAAACTATGTTAGCTGTGATAAAAACCGGAGGAAAGCAATACATTGTAACTCCCGGACAAAAATTGAAAGTGGAAAAATTGGTCGGGGAAGAGGGCGCGGCGATTAACTTTGAAGAAATCTTGTTGGTGGAAGACGACAACAAAAAAGTGGCCGTGGGCCAACCCGTGGTTGAAGGCGCCGAAGTGAACGCGAAGATTGTCGCGCAAACCAAAGGGCCCAAGGTGATCGCCTACAAATATAAGCCCAAAAAGCGCTACCACCGCAAAAAGGGCCACCGACAGCAATTAACGGAGGTGGAAATCACCGCAATTAAAATTTAAATTTGAGGAGGTTTGACCTTTCAGATGCCCGACAAGGTCAATCATCATCAAGTTTCATCATAAAAAAACCGCTTGATAATGGGCGGTTTTTTTCTTGAAGAAATTTATGAGTGGTGTTGAAGTCAAACCTCAACAGCTTTAACCTGGTGTTGAGGTTTGACTTCAACGCAAAAAATTCCTTACTTGGCTACTGGCGGAATGGCGGTTTTTTAAATAAAAAAATGCACCGGAGGAATTAGATCTCTGGCGCAAGATGCGCGTTATCCGTGAAAAGTTCCGGATTGTTGGTGACAATCGCGTCAACACCAATTTTTTCAAGCCTTTCCACTTCTGCCGGATCATCCACTGTCCATGCGCAAACTTTCAATCCCGCGTTATGAGTTCGGGTTACGAAGTCCTCATCAACCAGGGAATAATGCGGCATAATCCACGTGGCGCCAACACTGCGGGCATCACTTGCAACCTTGAAGCTCGCATAGAGATATCCTATGGGTATCTTTAATCCGGCATCTTGAATAATTCTTTGAACTTCCCACAAAATATCAAGATCAAAAGAAGCGACGATCGTCCGGTTATGTAAAGAATATGCCCTGACCCATAATAAGGTGTCCGCAACGGCATTGATATCTTTAATCTCAATTACCGGAGCAACATCTCTTTTTAAACAAATAAAGCCGAGGACATCTTTTAAAAAAGTTAAATTCGCAAAAGATGTTGGCTTATCGTGGGACAATACGGGTTTGCATCGTGCCATCCAAACATCAAACTCAACAAACTTTGCCCCCCTCTCTATTGCTTCCTTAATTGAATGAAGCGTGTTTTCTCCCTCTCCTTGGCCCATTCCGCGATGAGCAATCCTGATCATTTTATTCACCCCGTATTTGCTGGCATTAAATAACCATATTTTGATTATTTTGTCAAGATAATTTGACAAAAATGCAATTTTATGCTACGATTAAACCAGCTTTTGAGTAAAATTGAGCAGGAGGGATCTAAACGATATGTACACTGGTTGTGCCAGGATTTAGTCATGAGGGCAGAAAAAACGGCGAGTTTTTAGAGTCGCTATGGCCAGCATTGAAAGAAAATAAAGAAATTTCACTCGTTGAAGCATTATGCTATGACGAAGGAACACCAACCATCAGACACATCAGTGAATATGCCGAGCGACTGGCAAAGATTATAGAGAGAGAAAGGCCGGATGGAATAATTGCCCATTCAATGGGCGGGCTCGCGCTTATAAAAGCGTTGGGAATTCTCAATGAGAAACAAATTTACTGGAAAGGTAAAATTGTCTTTGTTGAAACCCCCTTCAACGGCGCACCGAAGTGGAAATTGAAATATACAGGATTTCCGGTCAATACGCCGGCAGTCCGAGATATGTTCAGGAACAGTGGCTTTATGCAGATGCTTAATTTCTCTGTTCTTAAAGACTGCCAAGTGCTGTGCATCTTGGGAGCATTCTCCAATGTTTGCTTCGGCATCATTGGTTGGCTTGCAAAACCGGTAATGGATCCGCATAAGCGCTTCATAGCGCCACAGGTTTATCAATATCCAAAAATTGAACACAACGAGCTACTCCAAGATAAACGAGTGGCAAGTGATATTGATATATTCCTATTATTTGGCGGATTTCCGGTTCCGTAATTCATTCATTCCCTCGAGGGGTAAAACTCTCGGGGGCTATTTTTTTGTTGGAAGGCGCGTTGAGTGGTGTTGAAGTCAAACCTCAACAGCTTTAACCTGGTGTTGAGGTTTAACTTCAACACAACAAAAAACAAAAGCGCGGCCAATCCGTGCTTTTGTGTTTCTACCGTTAATGGTTAAAAGTTAATGGTTAAAGTTTAGCCGATGCCCAGCTGTTCTTCGCTGGCCGCGTATTGATCCTGGGCTTGTCCTTGTTCCTGATATTCATAGCCTTCGGTATGATTTTTGAAGCACACGGTGCGATCATCAAAATGAAGGGATTGCTTGCCCACGGGGCCGTTGCGAT
>CAZFZI010000079.1:0-2807 GCA_964523275.1 uncultured Candidatus Saccharibacteria bacterium | reverse complement strand
AATTTCAAAATTGTAAGTTGGCAGGAAATAGAATAAAATGAGGATATGATTGATTTCTTAAATTTATCCAAGGAAGTTTATGGTTTGGAGATTACCGATACGCATGTGCGGATGATGAGATTGGAGCGTCAACAAGGACGGTTGAATGCGATTGCGGCCGGATGCTTGCCTTTGGAAGGCGGTATTGTTAAGAATGGCGATATTTATGACGAAAAAAAATTGGCCATAGCGCTTCAAAAATTAATAATACAGGCCGCGGGCAAGAAAAAATCAAAACGCTACGCGGTGATTTCTTTGCCCGAAACGAAAGCTTTTTTGCAAGTGATTGATATGCCGCGCCTTAACGCCGAAGAATTGCGCGCGGCAATTGTTTTTGAGGCGGAGAATTATATTCCCTTGCCACTGGAAAAGGTTTATCTTGATTTTGAAAAAGTGTCGCCGGTTTTGTTGCGCGGCAATCGTTGCGAAGTCGCGGTAACGGCAATTCCCAGAGAAACGGTTGATTCCTATGTTGGGGTTTGCGACGTAGCCGGTTTGACGCCGATTGCCATGGAGCTGGAGTCCCAAGCGGCAGTTCGGGCGGCCCGGGAAAGCAAAAATTTACAAGCGCCGATTGTTATTATTAAAATCGGCGATGCGCAATCAAGCATCATTGTTTACGCGGCCGGTTCAATAAGGGCGGTATTTTCCAGCCCGGTTTCCAATCATTTTTTTCTGGAAAAGATTTCTTCGGCTGTTGGGGTGGAAGCCGCCCGGGCCGAAATGTTGAAATTTAATTACGGAATAGAAGATTTTCAATGTTCCGCCAGCTTGCCGGATGATGGCGATAATGCGGAGAAAAAGAAAATTTTTGAAGCGCTGATGCCCTGCTTGGTTGATTTTTCCCAACAAGTTAAGAAATATATCCGCTATTATCAAACGCATGAAAATTTTGCCGCGCAAGACAAGGAGGATTTTAAAAAAGCGCTGATTTGCGGAAGCGGATCCAGTTTAAAGGGATTGGATGAGTTTCTCTCTTTTAAATTGGGGATCGCGGTGGAAAGATTGGTGCTTCCCATTGGAGTGGATTTGGCCCACTTTAAGAATGCGGATTTTTTGAAAAACGGGGCGCATGGTTGTGCCGTGGTTGCCGGATTGGCGATGAGGGCGCTGGCAATTGAATCCGATGAAAATGAAGCAAAAGAGATCTTGCCTGTTCCCGTTCCTTCAAAAAATTTGTTGCAAAGAATTGAGATAAAGACGAAAACCCAAGCAAAAAAATGATAAATTTATTGCCACAATCGCGCCAAAACGCGATAAAGCAAGAGGAGGCGTCTAAAATCGCCGCGATTATCGGCATAATCATCGCCGCCGCGTTTTTGGTTTTTGTTTTGATGCTGGTTTTGATTAAAATTTTTTATCAATACCGATTGAGGGCGGCTGAGATTATGCTGGCCGAAAAAGAAACTATGATGCAAATCCAAGATGTTGCCTTGATTGAAAATAAAATTGCGGCCAATAACATCTTGATTTCAAAAATAGATAATTCTTATGGCAGCCGGCCCAAAATTACTGTTATTTTTTCGCAAATGGCCGAATGTTTGCCCGCGCAAATATTCTTGTCGCGCTTCAATTTTGGGCCAAATCGTGCGAATCTCGAGGGATTCGCGCCCAATCGCGATATTTTGGCGCTTTTTAAGAACAATTTGGAGCGGCGTACCGATTTTGCCGATGTCTTTTTTCCCGCTTCAAATTGGCTGGCATCGCGCGATATTGAATTTAATGTTAGTTTTGAATATGTTGGACATTAATAAAAAACCGATAGTGGTTGTTTTATGGTTTTCGGTTTTTACCGCCGCCGCCATTCTTTTTGTTGTCTTGCCGTTGGTTGGCGATATTAAAAAAATAGCGCAAGCGATTGTCAACCAAGAAGCGATTGCCGCCAATTACGATTATCGCATTGCCAACGCGCGCGAATTCACTCTTTTTGCCAAGGAAGAAAAAAACGGGTTAGAGGTGATCGAGACGGTGTTTGTTGACGATGCGATGCCTCTTGATTTGATTAATTCCATAGAAAAAGCGGCGCTTGATTCCGGCGTTGGAATTGAATTTCTGCCGTTGTCGGCACAAAATTTGTCTGCCGATTGGCCGTTTTTGAAAATTGAAATGAATCTTTCGGGCAAATTCGGGGGAGTGTGGCGTTTTCTTGAAAAAATGGAAAACAATCCTTATTTGATGGAGATTGAAAGTGTTGATGTTGTCTTAAACGAATTAAGCGGCCGGAAATTATCGGGAGTTGGCGATAATTCGGTTAAAACGCATATTTTATTAAAAGTTTATGCTAAACCGCAAGCTGGATAATATTTATTTTGGCGCTGCCGGGTTTTTTGGAAAAATAGCGCGCCAGTCCTATAAAGTTTTTTTTGCACTACTGGCTTTTTTTGCGCTGTTGGCGGCAGGCGTTTTTTGGGACTTGGAACGAAATATTCAATTTACGACGCCGCAAAACCAAATTTCAAAAAAAGAACTTTTTGATTCAAAAACCGCCGCGAAATACCGGCAAGTTTTTGAAACCATAGAACAACGCCGCGAAAATTATAATCGCGCCGAGGGCTCGCTCTATCCGGATGTGTTTTTCGCGCCACCGGAGTCATCTGCCGGCAAGTGATGGATTGACCGCGACGCAGAATTGAGCCATAATCTTTTTGCCGTTGTTTTTGAATTTTTTGAGCCAGCGGCCGGTGTTCGGCAAACCGCCCCTATAGTTCAACGGATAGAATAGGGCCCTTCTAAGGCCTAGATGTAGGTTCGATTCCTGCTAGGGGCAC
>CAZFZI010000078.1:0-3028 GCA_964523275.1 uncultured Candidatus Saccharibacteria bacterium | reverse complement strand
ACTTAACTTTGTCATAGTTTGATTATAACTTAATTGTAACAAAATTGCTTGATATGGGGTTTATGGCGCAGGCAAAGCAAAAATCGGGGAAAAGCGTGAAAAATAGTTTTTAAATCCTGGTTTTCACGATTATGGTTGTTTAAATCGTGAAAATATGCTAAACATAAATTATGGCAAAAACATTAAGTATTTATAACAAAATCAATGAGTTGCGGGCGCGCTATTATGCGGTTGCGTCCGGTAAACAGCAACTTTTGGAATTGATTGCCGCCGCGGAAGTTGCCGAACAGGTTTATAATTCCAACGCGATTGAAAACAGCACATTGACTTTTGAGGAAACTGAAAAAATATTATTGCAGATAGATCTGGATCGATACATTTCCGAAAGGGAAATGTTTGAAGCGAAAAATCTCGCGCGCGTCGTTTCCTATATAAACAAAAAGGCCAAGGAGCGGGATTTGGATATTGATTTGATATTGTTATTGCATAAAATGCTTCTTTCAAATATTCGCGACGATGCTGCCGGACGATTCAGAAATGGCGATGAATGGGTGCGGGTGGGGAGTTATATTGCGGTTAATCCGAAAGAAGTGGTTGCGCGGCTTGAGAAAATGATCGCCGAATACAATGCCGATATCAATGAAAACATTATAAAAAGAATTGCGAAATTGCATCTTACTTTTGAGCATATTCATCCTTTTGTTGATGGCAACGGCCGTATCGGCCGCGTGTTGAATAATTATTTGCTCATTCGGGAAGGTTTTGTGCCGATCAATATTAAATTTATTGACAGAAAAAAATATTATGAGGCGTTCAAAGAATTTGATGCCGGCGAGAAAACCAAAATAATGGGAGAAATTGTCGGCCGCGCGCTTTTAAACAGCTATCACAAGCGACTCTCTTATTTGGAAGGCAAAAAAATCATAACCTTGAAAGAGTTTGCTAAGATTAATAATCTCTCGCATTCAAACGCGCTTAATAAAGCAAACAGGCAAACAGTAGAAGCGTTTTTGGAAAAAGGGATTTGGAAAATCGGAATATAACAAAACATTATGAATCAAATAAAAATATACAGCACACTTTCCAAATCGGTTGAGGAGTTGATGCCGATGGAGGAGGGGAAGATCAAATTTTTTGTTTGCGGGCCCACGGTTTATGACTTTCCGCATTTGGGGCACGCTAAAACCTATACGCAGTTTGATTTTATTGCCAAATATCTGCGCTGGCGGGGGTTTGAAGTGAATTATTTGCAGAATATTACCGATATTGATGACAAAATTATCCAGCGGGCGGCGGAAAGGAATGTTGAATGGAAACAATTGGCCGATGAGTTTGAACAAATATATAAAGACGATATGCTGGCGCTGGGTAATACCGCGGTGAGCAAATTCGCGCGGGCAACCGATTATATTGAAAACATTGTAAGCCAGGTGAAAAGAATGCTGGATATGAATTTGGCCTATAAAGTTTCCGATGGTAGCATTTATTTTGAAATTGCCAAATTCAAGGACTATGGCAAGCTTTCGGGCCGCACCGAATTGAAAGAAACCGACGGCGTGTCGCGGATTGACGAAAGCGATTTCAAGCGCGGGTGGAATGATTTTTGTTTGTGGAAAGCATCCAAGGAGGGGGAGCCTTCGTGGGATAATGAATTGGGAAAAGGCCGGCCCGGATGGCATATTGAAGACACTGCCATCACCGAGGCCGAATTCGGGCCGCAATATGACATTCATGGCGGTGCGATTGATTTGATCTTCCCGCACCACGAAGCCGAAATCACGCAGATGGAATCAATTTCGGGCAAGGCGCCGTTTGTGCGTTATTGGGTGCACACCGGATTTTTGAACATCAACGCGCAAAAAATGTCTAAGTCGCTGGGAAATTTCAAAACCATCCGTGATGTTTTGAAAAATTACGATTATCGGGTTTTGCGCTATTTTTTCATTTCCAACCACTACCGCGCAGGGATTGATTTTAACGACCAGGCGTTGGAGCAGGCCAAAAACGGGCTTGCCCGTATTGACGAATTTATTTTCAACAAAGTTGATGCCGCCTATGATGATAAAGACGACGAAGCCGAAATCAGCAAAGTGAAGGCCAAGTTTTGCCAAGCGCTGGACAATGATTTAAACACTCCGCGAGCGTTTGCCGCGCTGTTTGATTTTGTCCGCGCGCGAAACGCCAAAGAAAAATCCGGCAAGCGGACGTTTGAATTTCTAAACCAGATAAATTCGTTTGTCGGTTTTATGAAATTTGATCAGACCAAAAGCGATGAGTTTATTGAGTCTCTTGTTGCCGAGCGCGATGCCGCTCGCGCGGGCAAGGATTTTGCCAAATCCGATGAGATCCGCGACCGCCTGCTTTCCATGGGCGTGAAGATTTACGACACCAAAGAGGGGACTAAGTATAGAATGTAAATGTCAAAATCCAAATATCAAATGTCAAATTAATGAAAAAGGCACGGATTTCCGCGCCTTTTTATTCTTGCACGTGTCCTTACATATGTCATTACATCGGGTGTTGCGGATTACGTAATTGATTACGTAGTCGATTATGTACCAATTTCCATGTTTATATAAAAAAATGACGGTGCATCTTGTGCTTTTCCGTCATATTTGGGAGTGGGTTATTCGGCGCCAACTTTCATCGCTTTCTTTGGGCTTTATCGCTATTGATTTTGGGCAAAGCGGGCATTTGTCGGGTGGCCAGTCATCCATTGGTGTATCGGCGATGGCGCATATGAGAAATTTCGATGTGTCTGCTATCACGCTTTCTAATCGTCCGCGGTTGATTATCGCAACGACCCATGGCATGACGATTGCTCCTGGTTGTTGCCGGAATATTGATGCAATTGCTTCTCTTGTAGCGGTGCCGCGCGTGACAACATCTTCTGCTACCAAAACGGAGTTGCCTGGTTCTAGCTCGGTTATCATCTCTATGCGGCCATCAACCTTTTTCATTGTTGCCGATTGGATAAAATGGTCTTACAAATCTAGACACGAAATTTGCGCTAACTGGTGTGGAAAAG
>CAZFZI010000077.1:0-3053 GCA_964523275.1 uncultured Candidatus Saccharibacteria bacterium | reverse complement strand
AAATTTGAATAATTTGTTAAGAACCGGAAGTGTGACGGAGTTAAAAGGAATCAAATCAAAGTATGGGTTTTCAATTTATGAATTCAAGCCAAAGCCGGATAGAATTTTGTTTGTAGTTTTGAATTTGACAGAGAAGGCTTTTTTAATTCATGCTTTTCTCAAAAAAAGTGATAAAACGCGCGAAAAAGAAATAAATAAAGCGCTACGAATAGCGGCGCAATTCAACAAAAAATATAAAATAAAATGAACTTAAAAGATTTAAAAAATGAATTGTTACAGGATCCTGAATTTAGAAAGGAATATTATAAAAATGATCTTAAATTGGATACCGCTCTTATGATTGAAAAAGCGCGCGTTATCGCCGGTTTAACGCAAAAAGAATTGGCGAAAAAAATGAAAACCAAACAGGCGGCGATTTCGCGCGCCGAAAGCGGCAATTATCTGCCCGGTTTGTCGTTTTTAAAACGAATGGCAAAAGCGTTGGGAACCGAATTGATCGCGCCCAAATTTGCATTTTTGGAAAACGAATCTGAGAAAAATCAAGATATTGCTTTTCACCGTTCCGAAGCAATGTTGGTTCGAGATAAAATTAAACGATAAAAAAGGATACAAAGCCGAGATTCCTGTTGAGGGGAGATTGAAAAACGATTAACAAATAACAAAAATTGAGGCGCGTATCCCACGCTTTTTATTTGCATATTGCCATTGCATTATGTTTGCCGGATTACGTAATTGATTACGTAATCAATTACGTAACAAAATTTTGCATATATCGCGTTTAAATAAAAAAAATTGACGGCGAGCAAGTTACTACTCTCCGTCATCTGGTTCTGCGAGAATCTTGACCATTTCCTTGTTTACGATAGCAAAGCCATCAAAATAGGGAAGGTCGTCATCACCGCCAAGTCGTGATACCAAATAAGGGCCCACTTCACCTTTTACATGTATTGGGTGAATAGCGTCTTTTAGCTCCTGCATGTCATTGGTGGATGCTATTATCCATGATAATCTGCCGGCATCAACTATTTCATTTTCTATGATAATGGAATCTGAACCGGTCAGTATGTTGGCGGTAAAAGTGCATCCTCTTAGGCCTTGCAATAGATTGGTACACCAGCAATGGCCAAGGTCGTTTTCTGGTTTTACTTGGAAGCCGGCCACTTTTCCCTCGTGGTTTTTAACCAAGCTCAAAAAAACTTGAGGAAATCGAGTGTCTCTTTTCATTGGGTTTATGCTTGTCCCTAATCCAACGTCAATTCTTGTTAGTTCTGCGGTTTTAACCATATCCATCGCCTCTTTAGTTTTAAATGAGAAATATATCCTCATTCTTGCTGGTGATCATATTACAAAAAAATGGGGGATTGTAAAGAGAAAACAGCGAAAGCAAAAATAAAACCGCGCAAAGCGGGGAAGCAAATCAAAATTTAAATTTAATTTTAAAATAGATCAAAATTTATCTTTTCACGATTTTGGCAACTTGTCCAAATTGACATGGGCAATGTTTTTTTGGTTGGCTTTTAACGCGGCGATCATTGCCTTTTTGGCTTCTCTGATTATGTGCCGAGTTCTTTCGTTGGGTTGAGGATATTCAACAAACGTGATTGTGCGGGCGGTGACGAACTCTTTGATGTATTGGTTGATAACCGCGTTCAAAGACACGCCCAGAGCTTGGGCGGTTTCGCGCGCCTTATTTTTTAATGTTTTGTCAATTTTTATGCTTAGCATTGTGTCCATAAATTTTTGTTTTTTTATAATATATCCAAATTATATATTTTAAATAGGTATTGCCAAATTAGCTTTGTTTGCTGTTATTGTTGGAAGGGTGCTAAGTTTTGTTATCGGGGAAGAAATCTTTGTGGCTTTCGTTTTTTAATAATTCATTAAAACGGTTCATATCCATAGCGTATTCTTGGCCTTTAAATTTGAGGCGGATACTTCTTTGGCCATTTTCATCGTTTTTCACAACGATTTCCGGGCCATCCAAAAAATCAATTCCGCCGCCTATTTCCGATAAAGATTTAACCCCTCTTTTCGTTTCGCCTTTTTCATCTTTCAGCAAAATTATTTCCGCCAAAAAGGCGGCCACGAGATAATCATGCGAAACAAAAAGATAATCCGCTGTCTTGCCTGATTCCAAATCGTCGGCCATATTCATAGCTCTTGAAATTTCCACTGCTACTATTGCCGCAGTTTCAACCGGAGAAGGTGTTTCCGGATCGGGGCCGTTCGTTTCCGAAGCTTAAATAATACTCAATACCGGCAACCGTGGCGCAAAATTCTATGGCAGTCTCTTCGGTGTCGGGATATGGCCTGGGTCTTTGCGCGAGCTTTTCCGCGACGTGTTGCTGAATCCGGTGTATGAATTCTTCGGACGCTCGTGATTTTAGGGTGGTGTTTTCTTTGAGCGGAATTTTTATTTTTGCCGGTGAATGTTTGATTATTTCGCAAGCGGTTCTTTTTGTTCTTTCCACAGGGCTATATGTTCCAATAATAGTGTTTCCGGTTAAATTATTGGCAAAATCAGCACATTTTTGGATTCCTTTTTCCGTTAGCGGCGTTTCGGGCGCGGTTTGGTGAATTTCGCGATCGGCGTGCCTGATGAAATGGATCATAACGGTTGTGCCGCATCCTTTCTCTTTTTCGGGATCGGGCGTAATTGTTTCATTGTTTGGGGGAGAAAAAATTTCCATAGTTTTATTTATCCGGTTGAGCTTTATTTCATAATAACATATTGTTAGAGCGAAAATTGCCTTTGGACAATTTTTGTGCTAACGTGAAGCCGTCAAAATTATTTTTGTCCCCGTAGTTTAATGGATAAAATACAAGGTTGCGGACCCTGAGACTACAGGTTCGATTCCTGTCGGGGACACACAACAAAAACTCCTTTGAAAGGAGTTTTTGCAATTTCCAATTTCCAATTACCAATTTTCAAAATTTAAATACAAGATTTGCCAATTCGGGCATTTTTGGATAGGATGGGAGCATAAAACAAATTGCAATATGAATCCGAAAATGTATGTCAGAGGGGTGGGAATGACCAAGTTTGATTATGC
>CAZFZI010000076.1:0-3086 GCA_964523275.1 uncultured Candidatus Saccharibacteria bacterium | reverse complement strand
TCATTACCCCCAACTTACCAGATATCGCGCTTTTTGCCAAAAAAAGAAAACAAAATAAACCCTTGACACGATTTTCAAAACAAGGCAAAATGTGGTAATATTCAAGAAGAGCAAGAAACAAAAGGTTAGCGGCAGATTAAACACCAATTTAATCACTCTTGCCCCGTGTTCGCGGGGAGATTGTTTTTATTTTTTTCTTTTTTTGGCTTTTAAAAGCGAAATCAAAATTATGTTGGCAAAGATCCTACAACTTTTACCGCATAAACACTGTGCCAAGTGCCAGGGTATTTTGCTTGTTATCACCGGTCCCAGCGGCGTGGGAAAAGACACTGCCAAAGACCTGTTTTTGAAACGAAATCCCATGTTCCACAAGATCGTCACCGACACCAGCCGCCTGCCGCGTGGCGGAGAAATTGAAGGAGTAAGCCACAATTTTTACACCAACAAAGAATTCAAACAGCGAGTTAAGGATGGAAAATATCTGGAATATATTGAAGTCCGCTCCAATGAATACAAAGGCACCGCCAAAGAAGCAATCTCGGCAATACTGAAGGGAGAAAATGTAATTTGGCAAATTGATGAGTATGCCATGGCGCATATTAGAAGAATCATTAAAGACAATATGCCCGAAATCGCCGAATGTATTTTGCAAAAAACAATCACCATCTACATCGCGCCCGAAGACTGGGACCAATTGCGCGAACAATATTTCCGCCGCGACCCCGGCGCTTCGGAAGAAAAATTTTTGACCAAAATGGCGCGCGACCGCGAGATGTGGTGGCAATACCATGATCGTTATGATCATGTGGTAATTAACAAACGAGGGAAAATAAATGAAACCGTCGCGATGATTGAAAAATTAGTCGCGCAAAAAGCCGAGTCACTGGTTGGCACGCGCCTCATCGCTCCCGCCATCGCCATTCAATGAAATCCATCCAAAAAAATCAACCCGCAGGGAAAACTGCGTTTTTTAATACAAAAATGGAAACAATTAAAATTTCAAAATATCTTTCGCAAGCCGGCGTCGCTTCTCGCCGCAAGGCCGAAACCATAGTCACGCAAGGGCTGATTTTTGTCAACGGCAAAAAAATCGTTGATCCGGCCATTAGGATAAACCCCGAGACGGACAAGATCACATACCTTGGCAAGCTGGTGATAATCGCGCCCAAGGTTTATTACCTGCTTAATAAGCCATTGGGCTACACCTGCACCGCGCAAGACAAGCACGCGCGAAAACTCATCACCGCGTTGGTACCGCAAACCCCCAAAGTTTGGCCCGTGGGAAGATTGGACAAGATGACTTCGGGGCTGATTATTTTAACCAATGACGGCGACCTCACCCTGAAACTCACCCATCCGCGCTATGAAATTGAAAAAGAATACGAACTTTCCGCAAACCATTCTCTTTCAAAAACCGAAATTGGAACAATCCAAAAAGGCGTCATGCTGGAAGATGGGTTCATCAAACCCGACCGTTTTGAAAAAATTGACAGCAATCGCTATCGCATCACAATCCATTCGGGCAAAAAACGCGTGGTGCGGCGAATTATTGAAAAAATCGGCAAAGCCGTCTCTCGCCTGAAAAGAATCCGCACGGGTTTTCTTGTCTTGGATGATTTGAAACCCGGAAAATGGCGGCATCTGTCATCCGCCGAGATTGAAAAACTAATCCAATAAGCGCGTTAATCTTATGATTATATGATTATATAAATCTCTCAACCGCATCGGCCACTTCTTTGTAATTATTGATCACCAAAATGTGGTTGGCGTTTGGCAAGATTTCCAAGCGCGCTCCGGGAATTTTTTTTGCCAAACGCGCGGAATCCGAACACGGAAACACCGTGTCTTTTTTTCCGTGCACAATCAACACCGGCAGATTCAACCCCTCCACCATTTTCTCCCCGTCAATCTTGCCGGCCTGGCGCAAACAATAACAATAAACCCGCAAGGAAGTATTGGCAATATCGGCACAAATTCTTCTTAGGTCCCAATCACCGGTGCCAAAAAATTTTGCGTAATCAATGTGAACGCCGATCCTCTCTCTGAAAGGCAAAAAACAAACGACTCTGGCCGCCTCCAAAAACGGCCGGGCCAATTTCGCGCGCAATGTCTGACTGATGCGATAATCCGGCGCCAACAAAATCAAGCGCGATGCCATATTTTTGTATTTTTTGGCAAAATCAAGCGCCAAAAGCGCGCCAAAAGAATGGCCCACCAAAATGAAATTTTTCAAGCCAACCCTCGCCGCCAAATCGCGGATATCGTCGGCGATAAATTCCAAAGAATAATAATTAAAATCGTTCTTTTTCATTGATTTTCCATGACCCCGCAAATCAAAAAACAGCAAATTATATTTTGCTTCAAATCGCTCCTGATATAACCGCCATGCCGACAAACTGCCCGATAAACCATGCACAAAAACCAGCGCCGGTCGGTCGGGCATAAATCCATTGTGGCAATAATATACGCCATTATCCAAATATCCCTCAATCATAATTTACAAAAATCATTCTTTCCAATCTTCAACAATGATGGTTTGCCCCCGCCTTTTCACCACCACCTTTTGCTTTTCGCGCCACCCCAAAACAGTTAAAAATTCCTTGGGCAGAGTGATCGCCAGCGAGCTTTTGCCCAACCGCGTGAGTTTGCGCACATCTTTTTCCGCAAGTTTCCTCATATATTTTTGTTATTCTTGCTTACGTTTTTATTATACAGCATTATTTTTTGGATGTATATACAAGTGTATATACATCCAAAATCATCTCGCCGCCGATTTATTCCACTCTTGGCGCAAACCATTCCACAGGCTATTGGCATATTCGCGCAAACGACTCCATAACGGAAAGCGGCTTGCGGTTTTATTTTTCAGGTTCTTTAGGCAATTTTATGGGTGCAAGGCAAATTATTTCCTGATGTCGCGCAATTTGTGATTTTTGGAGTTTCCCGTAGAGGCGAATAATCATTCGCCCCTACAATTCGGGTAAAAATTATAATTCGCGCGACATCTTTTGGCGATTTAATTTTGAATCTACCCACAAAATTCTTTGAAAAACTACAAAAGTAGAAATTGAATATGCCTATTAGAG
>CAZFZI010000075.1:2885-3157 GCA_964523275.1 uncultured Candidatus Saccharibacteria bacterium | reverse complement strand
CGCCAAACTCTTTGGGTGAAAACGCATTGGGAGATGATTTAGATGAAATCTGCGTGACCCGCTAATGAGTTCGAACCTTTGAAACAAAAAAGGCCTTAGGCCTTTTTTGTTATATCCTCCCGAATCCTTACATTTTCATCTGCTTTTCTATCTTTCTGTCCATATTAATGAAATTTTTTAGCGGCCGCTAAAAAATTTCATCTTTTTTCTCGATTAATGTATAATTGAAGCACAGCAAAATCAGCTAAAAAACATTATCCCAATGAATAAGC
>CAZFZI010000075.1:0-2785 GCA_964523275.1 uncultured Candidatus Saccharibacteria bacterium | reverse complement strand
CAAAAGATAAGCCAAAAGATAAGCCAAAAGATAAGCCAAAAGATAAGCCAAAAGATAAGCCAAAAGAATTCAATGCCATCAAAAGCATTATTGAGACCTTGGATTTTGCCGGTGGGTTAATGTTTTTAGTGATGCAACCGGGGCGTATAACTTCATATTCCAAGCAACGGAAAATTGAAAATTATCTGGAAGAAAAAATGTTTGGGGCGGGTAAAATATATGTCGACAGCAAAAATGACCGGAAAAAATTTAAAAACAGATTTTACTATTTAAGAAAAAGGGGATTGATTAATGTTGAGTATCGCGGCAATCAAGTTTATATATCACTCACCGAGGAGGGAAAAAGGAAGGCGGGGAAATATAAAATTGACGATTTAAAAATCAAAGCTGCCCAAAACTGGGATAAAAAATGGCGGGTGTTGATATTTGATATTGAAGATCGACACAAGGCCAAAAGAGAAGCATTGCGCGGAAAAATCAAGGAATTGGGAATGTATCAGCTACAAAAAAGCGTTTGGGTTTGCCCCTATGAATTTAAAAAAGAAATGAATATCTTGCGCGATTTTTTCGGCCTTGAAGTTGGTGAAATGCAAGTAATTACCGCTTCCGAGATTGAAAACGACAAGCCAGCCCGAGGATTCTTCGGCCTTGTATGAAGGAGTTTATTAAAAAAATTAGCGGCCGCTAAAAAATTTCATTAATTGATAGAAAATTGATCTGACGATTCTATATTCCGATAGATTTTATAAGGCGAGAGAAAATAATAATTGACGGCAAGCAAGTTTTTGTTAGTGTGAAGTTATTATTCGAATTAAAATATGAGAATTGAGATTAAAAAATTTGGGGAAATGTTAATGTTGCGTCCTGCCGGCAGGGAGGCTTATTTGGCGTTGTCGGCATATCTTACAAAAGGAGTTGACCGCAAAGAAATGCTGGAAATTGATTTTGAAGGCGTGAAAGTTTTGACGCCCTCGTGGGCCGATGAGGTAATCACCAAGCTGGCGCAAGAATTTGAAAACATCAAACCGCTCAACACTCAAAATTCCACGGTGCAAGCAACGCTTGCAACCCTGCGCGAATATTCCGATTTGAAAATCTAAAAATCCAAAATCCCAAAATTCCAAATATTCCATATGGAATATATGGACATTATCCAATAACGAACATTCTCATATTCTCAAGAATGTTGGAATGTCCATTAACGTTCGGATCTGGTGAGGTAAAGCTTCACCAAATTTTCTAAAAAAAAGAGATACCTGATTATAATGGTATCTTATGTCGATGTGAGATTTAGGCCGAATTCTTTTATCCAATATCTGGCGGTACGCGTTGCTCTTTCTGGAGCCAGGCCAATGTATTTGGCTGGGTTCTTGATGGTTTCGATCTGTTCGGGTGTCATTCTCTTGACATATTCTTCTATCTCCGGCAGTGAAGTGGCTACTTCCCATAGTGTCGGTTTTTCTTCCGCGGTTGACTCCTGAATCTGCATTGAAATTTTCCTAACAACTTCATGGGAATCTGGATGTCCCAGAGATGCAAGCACCAACTGCAGTGGTTCGGCAGAAATGAGGCCTTTGGTTAGCTGTAGGTTTTTTATCATCTGGTCGCGGTTGATTTGCCATCCCTTGGCGGTCTTGGCCATGGTTTTTACCATGAGATGGAAATATGCCAGGGTTTCCACATCCGGCCGGGAAGAAATTGAATTGGTCAGATCCCGTTCAAAATCGGTCAGCAAATTCAACAACGGCGGGATAATCCTTCCCATCAAAATCTTCCAAATTCCCTTTACTTGTTCGGATTTCAGGGGGTTTCGCTTATGGGCCATAGTTGAAGACCCAACCTGATTTTTACCGAACGCTTCCTCAACTTCTCCCACTTCGGTTTGCTGATAACTTCTGGTGTTGTCGGCAAGATTGGCGGTAATGCTGGCAATAATAACCAGCTCGTTTAACACCCTGCAGATTGGTTCAGGTTTTACGACCTGCGTGGAAATCAGCGGAACTTTCAGGTCCATCCTTGCCAGGACTCTTTCTTCGAACTCTATCGGGTCTTTCAAAAAGAGCTTGTGCGGGTTGAAGGCGCCGACTGCGCCGCTCATCTTTCCTTCGAGTTCTTCGATCAGGCGTTCTAGGTTTTGGATTGCTTTGCCGAGGCGGTCTACAATAACTGCGATTGCGAATCCATAAGTTATCGGGACTGCATGCATCCGGTGCGTGCGACCGATTTGGACAGTGTGAGCTTCGGCAATTGCAAGCATTGCGAGCACGCGGAGTAATTCCTTCAATCCCGGAACGATAACGGTTTTTAGCGCCGCTTTGAAGCGGGCCATTTCCGCCGTATTGATGATATCATACGACGTATTCAGGAAGTACACCCATGGTTTTGATCCTTCATGAACTAGGTGTTTTTGAACCCATATCACGAATCCGCGTATATCATGCCCGGTTTCATCCTCTCCAGCGTTAGCTTCCTCGGCAGAGGTTGCTTTAATTGCTCGGCGGATGTCGTCGATGTATAGTGCGGGAATTAATCCTTGTGTGAATAATTCTTCATCCGCTACGGTCAGTACTTTTCCCCACCAGTCGATTCGCGCCCTTTCTGTTAAAAAGGGCTTGAGTTCCTCAACCTTGCGTAGATATCTGGTATCTATGGGGCTGATACCATCACTTCTTGTTTGATAATTATATTGATTTTAATTGAAGCCGAGAGGCGGTTTTTTAATCCATTTTTGATTATCACTCGCGGGGCTTGACTGATAATTTGGAAATGATACAATTGAAATGCG
>CAZFZI010000074.1:0-3287 GCA_964523275.1 uncultured Candidatus Saccharibacteria bacterium | reverse complement strand
AATATGCTCCACGAAATGATGCCCCACAAACCCTGCTCCTCCGGTAACTAAAATTATTTTTTGCATTTTTCCATTAATGAATTATCTTTCTTATTACCACGACACAATAGTAAAAACAAGCAAAACAACTTCTTCGGTTCTCAAAAAGCGATTTTATTGATTCCCTCTTGAAGCGAAACTTTCGCTTCCCAACCAAGCCGCGCTTTGACCTTGGAAACATCGGCCAAAGTGTCTTGCACGTAATTTTTCAAGGGATTTTCTTGGTAAATCGGCTTAATATCGGTTTTGAGGATTGAATTTAAAATCTCAACCAACTCGTTTAAGCTGTAATGACGGCTGGTGCCCAAATTAAAAACATCGCAATCAATATCGGAATTCATCCCCATTATAAACCCCCGGACAATATCGCCAACGTAAGTGAAATCACGCGTTTGCGAACCATCGCCGTAAATTAACGGCCGCTCCCCCTTTCTCATCGCCCACAAAAATTGCGACACCAGGTTGGCAAAATTATTTTTCGCCGCCTCGCGAGGACCGTAGACCGAGAAAAATCTAAATCCAACTGACTCTACTCCATAAAAATCGTCGTATAATTTCGCCATTCGCTCCATCGCATAACGTGCCTCGGTATAGAAATCTTTTACCAACACTGGCATATCTTCGGTAAACGGCGGGTTGTTGCCATTATAAACCGACGATGACGATGCCCAAACAATTTTACAATTTTCCCTTTTGGCCAGTTCCAAGATCGTGATGAACTCGTTAATCGCTTCACCGATCAGCAAGCGGTTATCGCGATACAGCATCGTTGTTGAAGGAATTCCCAAATGAAAAATCCCGTCCAAATCTTTGGCTTCTCCAATTTCCAAAACCTCAGCCGCCGACGCTTGAACAAACGTTGTCCTATTTTTAAAATCGGCAATATTATCCAAACTGCCGGTGGAAAGATTATCAACAACAACAATTTCATTGCCATTTTTAATCAATTCCTCAACCAAATTGGAGCCGATAAATCCGGCGCCGCCGGTTACTAGATATTTCATAGTTTTAGTCAGATATAATCAAATTTTTTTTGTCTTTCAAGTATTTCAATCACTTTTTTTACTTTCTGAGAATCATCTTTATTGCACACAAGAATAATATCATCCGTGACCACAATCACCAGATTTTTAATCCCAACACCCGCTACCAGTTTATCAAAAGATCCATAAACCATCACATTCTCGCAATCAATATCAATATAATTTCCTTTGGCATAGCTTTTGCTTGGCGACGAAAGAACATTTTTCAATACCGCCCAGCTTCCCACATCACTCCATCCCATATCAGTGGTTATCAGCGCCACTTTGTCATAATTTTCTATAATACTGTATTCAAGACTGGCTTTGTCCATCCGAGAGTATTCTTCTTCTATCTCATCGGTTTTATTTTTCTTTGGAATCAGCTTTTTTATCTTTAAATAGCGCTGATAATTATCAGGAACGAACCGAGCCGCAAGCTTTTCCAGTAATTCGGGCATTATAATATATATTCCAGTATTCCAAAAATAATCGGCATTTTTTACATATGCGGTGGTTCTTTTTAGATTTGGTTTTTCTTTAAAAAAATCAACGTTAAAAATTGGGACACCGACAATTTTAGCAATAACTTTGCCTTGCTTTATATATCCCAAACCGGTATCGGGAAAACTCGGTTTTTCGCCCAGTTGGATTATATAATCAGGATTTTGTTTAATGAAGTCTTCGGCAGCGCGAACCGCTTTGAAAAAAGCTTCATTATTTTTAATCACATGGTCGGCCGGAGCTATAAGGATCGGTTCTTTATCACCGATTTGGCCGGACACAGCCATAAAAAACAAAATTGAAGCGAGCCGCTCGCGATTAAGCGGTTCGGCAATAATGTTTTTGCTCGGTATTTTTCTTGCTTCTTTTGTGGCCTCATCGCGATATTCTTTGTTCGTGGCAATGTATATGTTGTCAAGCGCAACAATTGCGGATATCCGGGCAATACTTTCTTGAAGCATCGTCTTTTCGCTAACCAATTTTTGGAATTGCTTGGGTTTTTGCTTGCGGCTAAGCGGCCAAAGCCTTGTTCCCTGCCCCCCTGCCAAAATCAATACCTTCATATGATTTTCAGTTTTTTACGCCTAATTCTTGCCTCCAATAATTAAGGGTATCCAAAACCGTTTTTTCAAAATTAATTTGAGGCTTCCATTGAGTTTTTTCCTGAAACTTTGAACAATCGCACCATAAAATCGGTACATCGCTTGGGCGCATTAATTTTTCATCTTGCTCCACTTTTATTTTTACCGACGAAAAAGATAATAATTTATCCAGCATATCGCTTATTTTATGAGTCTGTCCGCTCCCGATATTATAAGGTTCGCCATAATCGCATTTTTCAGTCGCAAGCCATAGCGCTCGCACCGTGTCCCTGACATCGGTGAAGTCGCGGGATGATTCTAAATTACCAACCCTAATCACCGGATCCTTTGTCCCTTTTTCAATAGCGGCAATTTGGTATGCGAAAGAAGACATCACAAAAAGCTTGCCGCGTCTCGGTCCTTCGGTGTTAAAGCATCGGGTTATGACAGCTTTTGTCCCATAACTTCTATAATACTGTTGCGCCAACATATCCTGCGCAATCTTGGAAACGGCATAAGGAGAAAGGGGTCTTAATGGATTTGTTTCTTTTATCGGAACTTCGTTTTCCATAACCAAGCCGTATTCCTCTGAGCTTCCGGCAATTTGAATAACAGGATTTATACCGATTTCGCGGCAAATTTCAAATATATTTAATTCAGAAATTATATTGTTCATTATCGTATCCTCGGGTGAATCCCAAGATGTCGGCACAAAACTTTGCGCCGCGAGATGGAAAATTTTATCCGGTTTTGCATTTTCTATAACCCGCGCTGCCGAAACCCTATTTTTAAGATCGCACTCCATCAGCTTAATTTTATCCCCCAAATGATTTATTCTTGACAATTCATCTCCTAAATGATGCGACATAATTGTGCCATAAACATCAATATCTTTCATATCTAAACACAATTCTGCCAAATGAGAACCCATAAATCCGCTTATTCCGGTTATTAAGATTCTTTTCATAATGTAATTTAAATTATTATTCTCTTTAGCCCTGATGGCGTTAATTTGCAAGCATTGAGTTGATTTTTGCGCGGGTGGACGGGCCAACGTAGCCGGTGGCGTTTTGCAATCCTAACGGCCACAAAATTTCGGAAGCGTATTTTTCTTGAAAGCGAATTACCGCCATCTGCGTGGGCG
>CAZFZI010000073.1:0-3406 GCA_964523275.1 uncultured Candidatus Saccharibacteria bacterium | reverse complement strand
AGCTTCGACACTCTTAATTCTACCTTACTTTGTTCCATTTGCTTTATTATACCCCCATCAAGCGTATTTACAAAGATAAAATTTGTGCTATAACAAGATTATTCCGCAGACCGCGGGCATTCGGTTGTCGTTAAAGATTAATGATTAACGATCAGCGATTATAAGCCCTGCCGAGGATACATTACTTTTATTTGTTTTTGTATTCTCGCCCGTTTGCGCGGGCGTTTGTGTTTTTCAAGGTCGAACAAATTGTTGATTTTTAGTTTTTGTTTTCAGTATTCTTTTTGAAAATTGAAAATTGAAAATTGAAAATTGCACATAGTGCTATTATGGCAATATCAAAAGAAAAAAAACAGGAGATCGTCAAAGAGCTTTCCGACAAATTGGGAAAACAAAAAGCGATTGTGTTCGCGGATTTTTCCGGTTTGAAGGTGAAAGATTTGAGCAATTTGAAGGCCAAGTTGCGTCAAAGCGGCGCCGAATTCAAGGTGGCCAAGAAAACCTTGATGAATGTCGCGTTCAAGGGAAAAGGCGTGGAATTTGACTCCAAAACGCTAAATGGCCAAATCGCGCTGGTGATGGGTTATTCCGACGAGGTGGCGCCGGCAAAAGAAGTTTATCAGTTTTCCAAAACCAACAAAAACATCAAAATTTTGGGCGGTTTGCTGGAAAACAAAACACTGTCGCTAAACGAAGTTTTGAATCTGGCTCAGCTTCCGTCAAAGGATCAATTGCTGGCCAAATTGGTGGGCAGCCTGTCCGCTCCCAGCCACAATTTCGTTGGCGTTTTGCAAGGCAACATCCGTGGCTTAATCACGGTGCTGTCCAAAATCAAAAAAGAAGCATAAAAGTTAATAATTTATTATTTACAGTTTCAATCAAGTTTTCCGTTTTCGGTATTCCATTGAAAATTGATTCATTGAATATTTTTTGAAAATTGAAAATTGAAAATTGAAAATTGATGCAGATATGGCAGAAGAAACAAAAGAAGAAAAAAAGGAAGTTCAAGTACCGGAAAAATTCGCCGACTTGGTGAAAAAAATTGAAGGGATGTCGGTGCTGGATTTGGCCGAATTGGTCAAAATCCTGGAAGAAAAGTTTGGCGTGAGCGCCGCGGCGCCCATGATGATGGCGGCCGCTCCGGCCGGCGGCAACGGTGGCGAAGCCGCGGAAGAAAAATCGTCGTTTGACGTGGTTTTGGCCGGTCATGGCGAAAAGAAGATTGAAGTGATCAAGGTGGTCAAGGAAATCACCCAAAAAGGCTTGAAAGAAGCCAAAGATTTGGTGGATGCTTCCGCGGCCGGTCCTCAAGTGATCAAAGAAGCCGTTGACAAAAAAGAGGCCGACGAATTGAAGGCCAAATTGGAAGCGGCCGGCGCCAAAGTGGAATTAAAGTAGGACGCCGCGTTTAGATGGGACATTATCTCAACTCCCAACCAAAAAAGGGCATTTCTGCCCTTTTTTGGTTTTAAGGGGGTAGTGGAAGTTTGACTTCCACTACCCCTGACAGGCTTCTGCGAGCAGTTTTTATCTGGACAGCATTGTGTTATAATATAACCATGCAAAATTGGTCTGTTAATATCGGCGAATTGAAAAAAAATAAGGAAAGGTATGCCATTTGGAAGTTGGAGCAAATGGTCAATTTTGGTTTGGGCAAACAAAAGTTAAGCCGCGAAAAATTAGAAAAATATTGGAACAAACTTAATTTGGACGAGAACAAAAAAAAATACTTGTCAATGATTCTATGCAAAAAACCATATTAACCGCCAATCAAACAAAAATACTTGATGCTGTCGGGCAAAACAATGAGATATGCCGATATTTTTATTTAACTGGCGGAACGGCGCTGGCCGAATATTATTTGAGGCATCGCCTGTCCGAGGATCTTGATTTTTTTGCCGAATCGGAGTTTGACGTTTCCGGGATAAACGCGTTTTTTGCCGGGATTCGCAAGAATTTGAATATAGAGAGCATTGATTATCAGCAAAGTTTCAACAGGAACTTGTTTTTTTTGAAAATGGGGAAAGAAACAATCAAAACCGAATTCACTTTTTTCCCTTTTGCGCGAATAGAAAAAAAGATCAAGCGCGGCAATTTATTTATTGACAGTGTTGTTGATATTGCCACAAACAAGCTTTTCACGATTTACCAAAATCCGCGTTCGCGCGATTTTATTGATTTGTATTGCATTAATAAAAAATATGGTTTTTCAATAGGCGATTTGGTTAAAAAAGCCAAAATCAAATTTGATTTTCATATTGATTTTTTGCAGCTGGGAGCTCAATTTTTTCGCGCCACCGATTTGAAAGATTATCCGAATATGAAGATTGATTTGGGCAATTATGTTTGGCAAAGTTATTTTTTGGACGAAGCTAAAAGATTTTCCCAAAAAATCTTAGATTGAATCCAGCTAATGAGGGGCAGCGGAGGTCAAACCTCCACTATTTTTCTGTTGGTTTTTTGTTGATTTGTTAGAGTTGGTAAAAATTTTATAAAAAAAGAAGGCGTTTCGTTATACGATATTAAACGCCATTATAAGGTTTCTGCCTGCTACGAGTGCATCGGCTCCTTTGGGCGTGATGTGATATACTCCTTTTTTGCCCTCGGTGAGGCAGCCACAATCGGTCAAGTGATGCAAATGGCGGAATAATGCCTTGCTGTTGAGTCGGACTCCATTTTTAATGGAGTTTTGATCTTTTGGCTCTTCTTTGCATCGAAGCAAAATTTCAATCTCGATCTCTAAAGCGTTTCGCGGGTAATTCCCTCTGCCCATATCAATGCCACCTTGCAAAAAATATAGTCCAAAACCGCGGTTTTGTAAAGGTGGGAGGGGTAGTGGAAGTTTGACTTCCACTACCCCCCACCCTTCCGCTGTTTTCATAGCAGGCAATGGAATAAAAGATTTGGCAAGATTGACAGCGTTTTTTGGTTTGTTAAGATGATAGGACTTTAATTGTGGGAGGAAAAGTGATTGCATTTTTCACAGTTGTCTTCAAGAAGTATTCTTGTTATCATTAAGTAATGTAATTGCTTGTCCGAGGGAGGCGGACGGCCGCGATAATGTTTCCTTTTCCGCAGAAAAGTCAATTGTCGCAAAAAGATGGAACGCAAACCCGGTTTTTGGTTGCAAGACCCGTGTGTGTGTTCCATTTTTTTGTTTTTTTAACCATTGCCTCATTTCTTTTCTGGACAATTTCGCCCGCGGCTTTGGCGCAGGGAAATGCCACCAGCACCGAAGAAATCGTTAATAATGAATCATTAATCATTGACGATTACGCGAACGCGACCAGCACGTTGGAAACCGCCACGAACACTGCTGAGATTGCCACCAGCACCGAAGAAATCGTTAATAATGAATCATTAATCATTGACGATTACGCGAACGCGACCAGCACGTTGGAAACCG
>CAZFZI010000072.1:2351-3441 GCA_964523275.1 uncultured Candidatus Saccharibacteria bacterium | reverse complement strand
GTCGGGGTGCTCGGACTCGAACCGAGATTAAATCCTCCCAAAGGACTCGTGCTGCCGTTGCACTACACCCCGGCGAGATTATCCTATCGCGGAATTGTTTTTGCGTCAACGGCAGGTTATAATGATTGTGTGATTATTTTTACATTTTTCAAATGAATAAATTTTTAAAGGATGTTTTTGATCAATTGAATATTGTCGGCCAGTGCCGGAAATATAACGTTCCTCTTAAACAGTGTCCGCAATTCTTATTTTTGGTGATGGGCAATATAAATATCGCGGCGATGCTCGCGGCTTATTTTATCGGCATTCGCTATAATAGCGATCCGGAAAAAATTGCCTTGGTGGCGATTTCGTTGTCGTCGGCCTTGTTGGTGATTTCATTTATTATTGTGCGCAGTTTTGAACAATTAGCCGAAACCAATCGTTTGAAAACCGAATTTGTGAATATTGTTTCGCATCAGATAAGATCGCCGCTCACGAATTTGAAATGGATTGTTGAAATTTTAACATCGGGAATATTGGGTAAAACAGAGAATAAACAAACGGAATATTTCAGGATTTTGAAAGAAAATTTGGAGAGGATGCAAAAATTAGTGAGCGAGCTTTTGACGGTGTCGCGGATTGAAGCCACCAAGCTGGTTTTGAAAAAGGAAGATTTTTCCATGGAAAATTTGGTGCGCGATTTGGCCGCGGAATTCGCGCCGATTGCCAAATCTTCAAACGTGGAAATCAAAACCGATTTTTCCGCTCGTATCCCCAAGGCGAGCGGCGATCCGTTTCAGGTTTTACAGGTGGTGGAGAATTTGCTTTATAACGCGATTCGTTATATCGGATTTGCTTCCGGCGATATCGCGCGAGGTAAAGACCCGGGCAAGGTGGTGATCAAGCTTTATGCCAAAGGCGGTTACGTTTATTGCCATGTGTCTGATAATGGCATTGGTATTCCCAAAGACGATCAAAAATATATTTTCCAGAAATTTTTCCGCGCGGACAACGTGCGGCGCTATCAAACCGGCGGTTCGGGATTGGGGCTGTATATTGCCAAAAATATTGTGGAAAGATCCGGGGGAAAAATCGGTTTCACCAGCTG
>CAZFZI010000072.1:0-2251 GCA_964523275.1 uncultured Candidatus Saccharibacteria bacterium | reverse complement strand
GCGGTAATGCAAAAGGCGGTGAGCGAATTTCTGTCCGTTAAAGGCTATAATGTGATTTCCGCGCTTGACGGCGAGCTGGGTATCAATGCCGCACGCCAAAAGTTGCCTGATTTGATTTTGCTGGATATCATTTTGCCGAAAAAAAGCGGCTTTGACGTTTTAAAAGAGCTCAAAGACGACGAAAAAACCAAATCAATTCCAATTATTGTTTTGACCAATCTTTCGCAAATGGGCGATGTGAGCAAAATGATGGAGATGGGTATAACGACTTATTTGGTGAAAAGCGATCAAAGTTTGCAGGACATTTTGAATATCGTTAATCAGACATTGGGTGAATAAAATGGAAAATTAAAAAATCAAAATGAACAATGATCCTTCGGCATTTTAGGATCATTCCGAGTCCGGCGAACAGATTACAAATAAAAATTGAAAATTGGTAAATTCTGAAATTTTTCCAATTTTGATTTTTGCGTTTAAATTTTTTTATGGAGGTTGAACCACAACAATTGAAAACTTTTTTGATTGACGCTGATTTGATTAGCGTCGCGCAATTTGACGCGTGCGTGCAGCAGGCCGAGGAAAGCGGCCAACGAGTGGAGGAAGTTTTGGTCTCTCGCAAGTTTGTTGATGCCGAGCAGATTTTAAAATTAAAGGCATATATTTTGGGGATTCCTTTTGTGAATCTTGAAAAAGAAAATATCCGCGCCAATGTTTTGCATTTGATTCCCGAACCAATCGCGCGCACGAATAACATTGTGGCATTCCGCAAAAACGGCAATTTTTTAGAAGTTGCCATGCTTGATCCTGAAGATTTGCGGGTTATTGAATTGATTAAAAAAACCACCGGATTGTCAATTTTGCCGCGCATGGCTGATTCTCAGGGAATAAAGAACGCGATTTTGTGCTATCAAAAAACTTTAATGGCCGAGGTGGGCGATCTGGCGATTGCGTCCGAGGATGACGGCGAACCGATGAAAATGACGGATGTGCCGGATGACGGGCAGTCTCGCGGAGACAGCGGCGAATTAAAAAAGGCCGCTCAAGATTTGCCGGTGATCAGAATTGTGGATACGTTAGTCAAGCATGCGATTCTGGAGCGCGCTTCCGATATCCATATTGAGCCCACTGAAAAGGAAGTGATTGTGCGGTACCGCGTTGATGGGATATTGCGAGACGCGATGATTTTGCCCAAGGTTGCCGCCGCGGGTATTGTGGCGCGCATAAAAGTTCTTTCAAATTTGAAATTGGATGAATGCCGCTTGCCTCAAGACGGCCGCTTTAAAGTGGAAAGCGACCAATGGAAATATTCGTTGCGCGTTTCCACTTTGCCGGTGTTTTATGGAGAAAAAATTGTGATGAGGCTGCTCTCGGAAAGCACTAAGGCCTATCCGCTGGAAAAATTGGGTTTTCACGGTATGGGATTGGAGAAGATCAAACATTCTTTGCATAAAACCATGGGGATGGTTTTGATGACCGGTCCGACCGGATCGGGAAAAACCACAACGTTGTATTCAATGATGGATATTTTAAATGAGCCCGGAGTGAATATTTCCACTATTGAAGACCCGATTGAATATCAAATGCCGCGCGTCAATCAAACGCAAGTGAATGCCAAGATCGGTTTAACGTTTGCTTCGGGATTACGCACTCTTTTGCGCCAGGATCCCAATATTATTATGGTGGGTGAGATTCGCGACAACGAAACCGCGGCGCTGGCGATTAACGCGGCGCTTACCGGTCATCTGGTGCTTTCCACTTTGCATACCAACACCGCCGCCGGCGCTATCCCGCGTTTGATTGATATGAAAGCCGAACCGTTTTTAATTGCGTCCACGATTGATGTGATCATTGCCCAGCGCTTGATTCGCTGCTTGGCTGATTCCCGCGAAGAATATCGTCTAAAAGACATTGATGTGGAGCATATGAAAAATTATTGCGATACGGTTAAAATTTTGAAAATTCTGAAAGAAGAAGAGGCGGTGCCACCGCAAGCGACATGGAAAACGATTCCCTTTTGGCGTCCGCGCTTGTCAAAAGAATCGCCCGATGGCTATAAGGGTAGGATTGGCATTCATGAGGTTTTGCAAATAACTCCCAAAATCAAGGATTTGATTGTTAAAAACGCAACGGCCGACGCGGTGCAAGAGCTTGCGATAAAAGAAGGAATGATCACAATGTTTGAAGACGGGTTCATTAAGGCCGCACTTGGCAAAACGTCAATTGAAGAGGTTTTGCGCGTAATCACCGAATA
>CAZFZI010000071.1:0-3627 GCA_964523275.1 uncultured Candidatus Saccharibacteria bacterium | reverse complement strand
CTGGCACTTGACGAAATACGCAATATTACGGTAAAATATAAAAATCTTGTTCGTCAAACAAGATAAGATTGCGCAATATGGCGCAAAGAGATTAAAACAACAAATAAACATATGATGAATGACTGGTCAAACATCACCTTGCAAGCTCTGCAAAACGTTTGGGAAGGCGCGTTAATGTTTTTGCCTAAATTCGCGGTCGGCTTGATCGTGTTCGGCATCGGCTGGATTATTGCCGCGGCAATGGGCAAGATAACCGCCAACATTCTCAAAAAAATCAATTTTGATTCGCTGTTTCAAAAAAGCGGCTGGAAGTCGGCTTTGGAAAACGCGGAAATAAAAGTTCACCCGTCGGAATTCATGGGCGCAATTTTGAAATGGATTTTGGTAATTGTTTTCTTGCAAATTTTTGTGGAAATTATGGGCCTGTCGGCGTTCGCGGTGTTTTTAACCCGCGTGCTTGAATGGCTGCCCAACGTGATTGTGGCCGCGGCGATTTTTGTGGTTTCCATCATATTGGCTGATATTTTGGAGAAAGTAATCAAGGCTTCGGTGAAGAAATTGGAAATCAAATACAGCAATTTGCTGGGCGCGATTGTGCGCGGCGCGATCTACACTTTCGCGATTATGGCAATCCTGCTTCAACTGGGAGTGGCGCAAGCCATAATCAGCACACTGATCACCGGATTTGTGGGAATGTTCGCGCTGGCATTCGGACTGGCATTCGGCTTGGGCGGAAAAAACGCCGCCGAGGAAGCCATCCGCAGTTTGCGCGACAAGCTCACCGAAAAATAATACTCATTTGAATTTCAAAAGCGCGCCCGACGGCGCGCTTTTGTTTTAATAATCCCTGTTTCTATGTTCTAAACATTTCCGTGGACAAATAGTGTTCGCCGCGATCGGGAAACACGGTGACAATCACTCCTTTTTCAATTTTCTGCGCATACTTTTCGGCCACCAGCATCGCCGCTCCGGCGCCGGGCCCGGCAAAAATACCTTCCTCGCGAATGATGCGCGCGGCCATATTGTTGGCATCGTTTTGACCGATTTCCACAATAATGTCCACAAGAACCTTGCTATGGTCGCCGCAAGGCAAATTGGAATCCATAATTGGCGGAAAAACTCCGGTTTCAATCGGCGAATCCGCGCCCCAGATTTTGGGTTGAATGCCGATCACCCGAACTTGGGGATAATTTTGCCTCAACTGCCGGGCAATACCCGAAATAGCTCCGCCGGTTCCAATGCAAGAAACAAAATAATCAATCGGCACGGCAATTTGCTTAATAATCTCTTTGCCGGTGGTATTGTAATGAACCGCGCAATTCTGCTTGCCGGCAAATTGATCCAAAACCACCAAATCACTATCTTGGGCCGCCATTTCATTGATTAAATTAATCGCGCCATCCCGCCACATCTCCGGCTTGACCAAAATCATTTTGGCGCCAAAACTTTCAATAATGCGGCGGCGTTCTTGATTCGCGTTTTCCGGCGACACGATAATTGCCTTATATCCTTTAACCGCGGCCACCATGGCAATACCGATGCCGGTATTGCCGTTGGTTGCCTCAATGATAGTTTTCCCTTTGGTTAACACTCCGCAATTTTCGGCATCCTCAATCAACGCCAGCGCCACACGATCCTTCATCGACCCTCCCGGGTTAAACCCCTCCAACTTGGCATAGATCTTAACGTTGGGATTGGGATTTAATTTTTTTATTTCCACCAGCGGCGTATTACCGATGGCCTCAAGAATATTATTCATAGTTTTTTTAATTTAATTAATTTATTATTGAAAAAGCGAAGTGCTCAAATATTTTTCACCGCGGTCGGGAAAAAGCGTCACAATGGTTCCTTTTTTCATCTTGCGCGCATATTTTACGGCAGCAAACATTGCCGCGCCGGAGCTGACACCGACAAATATCCCTTCTTTTAAAGCCAGCTTCCGTGCCATGGCAATCGCGTCCCTTTCATGGATATTGATAACAATGTCAATCAAGCTTTTTTGGTGATTGCCGCAAGGAAGACACGGCTCCAAAATTTTGGGAATCACGCCGGATTTAATTGAGCGTAATCCTTCAATCTTTTCCCCCAAGTGGGGCTGGATTCCGATCACTCGCGCCTGAGGATATTTTTCCTTGATGCGGCGGGCAATTCCCGTGATTGTTCCGCCGGTGCCCAATCCGGCAATCAAATAATCTATTTCGCCTTTGATTTGTTTCAGAATTTCTTTTCCGGTGGTATTATAATGCGCCAAACAATTCTGCTCGTTGTCAAATTGGTTGAGCAACACCAATTTTTTGTCTTTGGCGGCCATTTCTTTGATCATTTTCAGCGCGCCGTCCCGCCACATCTCCGGCTTGACCAAAAGCAGTTTCGCGCCGAACGCCTGTATCATTTTTCGCCGCTCCACGCTCATTGACTCAGGCATCACAATTATTGCTTTATATCCTTTAATCGCCGCCACCATGGCAATGCCGATACCAGTGTTGCCGCTGGTCGCTTCAATTATCGTTTTCCCTTTTTTCAAAACACCGATTCTTTCGCTATGTTCAATCATTGCCAGAGCAATGCGGTCTTTTATTGATCCCGTGGGATTGCCTCCTTCCATTTTGGCATAGATTTTCACGCCGGGATTGGGGCTTAACTTTTCAATCTCCACCAAAGGAGTATTTCCTATCGTTTCCAGAATTTTCATATTTTTAATTTTGTTTGTATTTTTATTTTATCCTTTGCTTTATATGCTTTACACTTTACGTTTTAGGCTTTGATTTTTACGCTTCCAAAAAACGCCTCCCTTGAAGAGAGGCGTGGTAGAATTGCGCAATACGCTTTGGAACAAAACCGGCCGCTCTTCAAAAGAGGATAATACACAGACAAGCCGATTTTCCCGCACGATAATAGGTTTCCATAAGTTTCATTTTGCTTCAATTTCATACTAACAAAACTAAACGGATTTTGTCAATATACCCCAAATTTTTATTCGTGGTAAAATAAACGCGTGATTATGCGCCATATTATGATGAAAAAAATTGATGCGATTATCGCGACGGGAATAGGATTTATCACCGCGATCTATTTCTATAATCTTTTAAGCCAAAAAGGAGCGATAGAAAAATTGGAAATTTTTGGCGATTGGCTTTGGTTGTTGTTGATAGTTTTTCCAATAATGGCCGCTTTTAGCCTTTGGACTGCCTCATTGATAGGTAGAAAATTCATTTCAATCTACCAGCTCGCTAAATTTTTGTTAGTAGGGGTGATGGCAACAATTATTGATTTGGGTTTGTTGGCAATTTTCATAGGAGCATTGGGAATAACCGCCGGCATCGGTTATAATGTTTTCAAAGGAATTTCTTTTGTTCTTGCCACCAGCCTAAAATACATTCCCGATAAATTATGGGCATTTAAAAAACCCGGCAGTGAGAATGTCAAAAAGGAGTTCGGGCAATTTCTCGCAATCACATTTGTTGGATTGGGAATCAACGTTTTTGTCGCGGATTTGATCGTCAATCAAATCGGGCCGCAATTCGGACTTCCGGCAGATCTTTGGGCCAATCTGGGAGGCATCGGCGCGGTTATCGCGGTATTCGCGTGGAATTTCATCGGCTACAAATTCATCGTGTTTAAAAAATA
>CAZFZI010000070.1:0-3670 GCA_964523275.1 uncultured Candidatus Saccharibacteria bacterium | reverse complement strand
TATGCTTTACGAGGAGTTTGACGCGCGAAAAAAAATTAGGAAGAAACAATTAATTAAAAACTTATGGAATTTGGCGAATATCAAAAATTGGCAAGGGAGACGGCAATGTATAGCGGCGCGGGGAGCAATTTTGCCTATCCGGCGCTGGGATTGTGCGGCGAGGCCGGGGAGGTTGCCGAAAAGGTGAAAAGAATTGTGCGCGACGGACGCAAAGAGGCAACCGCCGAAGAAATAAAAGAAATTTCCAAGGAAATTGGCGATGTTTTGTGGTACTTGGCCAATTTGGCCGCTGAACTTGGTTTGGAGTTTGACAGTATCGCTTGCGAAAATATTGAAAAATTGAAATCTCGCCGGGAGAGGGGTGTTTTGCATGGTTCGGGCGATAACAGATAAACAATCATTAACCTTTAACCTTTAACCATTAACAATGCGTAAATCGCAACAAAAGATAAATTTGAGGGGTCAAGAAGTTGTTTATTGCTTGAAAACCAGCGCGCGGGCGCGGAATTTGCGGATCGTTGTCGGGCCCGGTGGCGTTTTGACGGCGGTTAGGCCGTTTTTTGCCAGCGACCGGAGCGTGGAAAGCTTTTTGTTCCAAAAATCAAACTGGATTTTGGATAAAATCGCCAAGCAGAAATTTAAAAAGAATCTGCTGGCTTGCGGCACTCGCACGGATTTTTCCCGCCACAAATCTTCGGCCCGTGAGTTGGTTTTCCAAAAAATTGAAAAATTCAATCAAATTTACCGATTTGAGTTTAACCGCGTGGCAATCCGCAACCAACAGACGCGATGGGGCAGCTGTTCATATAAGAAAAATATGAATTTTAATTATAGAATAGTTTTGTTGCCGGAGCATTTAGGCGATTACATTGTTGTGCATGAATTATGCCATTTGCGCGAGATGAACCATTCGCCGCGATTTTGGAATTTGGTGGCCGTTGCGGTTCCCGATTATCTGCCTCGCCGCGAAGAATTAAGAAATTATTAGCGCGCAAAACAATTTCAATATATAATAATTAATATGAACATTGATTTCGCTGTTATTTTTGGCAATATTTTCGGTTCATTGGCGATATGGATCGCGCAACATGGCGTTCGGGTTTTTCTGATAATTTTCGCCGCGATTGTTGTTGGCGCTTTGGCTAAGACCGCGCTTTCAAGAAAAAAAATAATGCCGGCGCTTGACAATATTGCCCGCTCTTCATATAAAGGTGTATTGGGGAGGATTTCCCCGCGCGAGAGTTCCATGGGCGAAGCACAAAAGCAAAGAATCGCCACGATTCTTAAAGCGGCCAACAACACTTTGCTGGCGTTGGTTTGGATGATTGCCATTATTATGCTTTTGCCGGAATTTGGCATTAACATCGCGCCGATATTGGCCAGTTTGGGGTTGGTGGGATTGGCGGTGGGTATGGCGGCAAAGGACATTCTCACCGACTTTATCGCCGGAATCTTTATTATTTTTGAAGGCGGATACAATATCGGCGATGATGTGGAGATTGCCGGATTTTTCGGAAAAGTTTTGGAAATATCTTTGCGCCGCACAATGTTGCAGAATGCCGAAGGCGTGGTTTGCGCCATTCCCAATCGGGAGGTTAAATTGATCAAAAGGTTTGCCGGGAGGAAAAAAGAGGTCGAAAAAGAAAATAAGGTTAAAATAACAACCAAAGAAAAAAAATAAAAAATTATGGACGCTTATCCTCAATATATCAGCCGTTTTTTGCCGGTTTGCCAGCCGTTGCCTGAAATTGGCGTTTGGCTTTTCGCAATCCTTTTCGCGTGGTCAATTATATGGAAGGGTGCCGCGCTGTGGCGGGCCGCGCGCAATAACCAAATGTATTGGTTTGTCGCGTTGATCTTGGTGAACACTGTGGGTATTTTGGAAATTCTCTACATCTACGTGTTTGCGAAAAAACGCCCGGAAACAGGTGCTTCGGGATCAATAATCAAATAACTTTGTCGCGCGCCCAAAAACCTCTCCTATGGAGAGGTTTTTTGATTTAATCGGCTCACTATTTTCAGATCAAGCTTTTTGGTTTCAGTTTCCAATATGGCAAAGGTTGCCTGATAGAACATTCCTGCCAGCGTGCCGGGATTGGCCAATTGACAGCCGTTGATTTCTTCAAGCCATGGCTTATGCGTGTGGCCGTAAAAAATAAAATCAAAGTTTTTCCTTTGGAAGCTCTCAGGGTTTTCTTTGTTTGGATTTTGGCATTGGTCTTTGGCAATTTCAATGAAATGGCAAAAACCGATGGCAAGCCCGCCAATCTCGGCCCAGCCGAAACTTTTGAAAAGCCGTATTTGCCCGGGAAATTTTTTCGCCGCTGTTTCAACCGTGTCGCGATAATCCATATTGCCGAATACCGCCAGGATATTGCCCGGGAAATTTTTTGCCAGCCGTTCCATGGTGGCGCCTTCGGCGATGTCGCCGCAATGAATCACCGCCTCAACGGGATTTTTTTTGATGTAAGCTAAAAATTTGTCCAGGGTTGCCAGATTGTCGTGAGTGTCCGAAATTATTGCAACTTTCATTTGAATTTTAAAGGTCGTTCCCCCGTAAAAAGCATAGCTTCTCCGGGGGTGCGACCTTGATAAACTTATATTTAAATTATACCATTACTTGCCGTTTTTGTATTTTCCCGCTTTTTGAATGTATATACACGTGTATATACATTCATTTTGCGAAAGTTTTTCTTACGCCGGAATTTTTCGCGAGTTTGCGGCGCAAATCCGCTGTTTCGCGCGGCGGTGGATTTTTGCTTCTTTTTGCGCTAAACTGATGGCACTGGCAGATTACTTATTGTCTATGGATATTGCGGCTAAAAAAGAAAATGGCGTAGTTTTCACTCCGGCGTGGGTGGTTGATTTTATGGTTGGCGAAATTTTTAGGGGGGCAAGAATTAACGGCGATGAGAAAATTTTGGATGCCGGATGCGGCGAAGGGATTTTTTCGACTATTGCGACAAAAAAATTCGCGGAATTATCCGGCAAACCAATAAAAAATGTTGTTGAAGAAAATATTTATTTTGTTGATGTATCGCGCGAGTACATAGAGGCAACAAAGCAAAATTTACAGAGTTTAACCAATGAAAAGATCGTAAAATTCAACGACATTGCCGCCGATTTTTGTTTCCACGAATTTGATAGCAAATTTGATTATATTGTCGGTAATCCTCCCTATGTAAGAATTCAAAATTTGAACGGGAGAAGAACAGATCTGCAAAATAAATTTATGACAGCTATCAGCGGATCAATAGATCTTTATTATTGTTTTTTTGAACAGGCTTTAAAAATTGTAAAAAATTCAGGCGTTATTGCTTTCATTACCCCCAATTCCCATTTTCATTCTTTTGCCGGAAAAAATTTGCGGAATTTATTATTGCCTTACATTGAGAAAATCATCAATTTTGATTATTTCCAAGTTTTTAACGATGCCACGGCTTATACCGCAATAACTTTTTTAAAAAAAGAAAAAACGAATGATTTTTTATACGCGCAAAACTTTAAAAGCGATTTTTGCAATATTGAGTATAAACAAATACCAAAAAAAAACATGCATTCTGAAAGGTGGGAGTTTTTTGATGATGATTATTTAAAAAAAATTACGGAACTGAACAAAAAATATTCCAAATTGCATGACATTGCCGATATTCATTATGGAATCGCAACA
>CAZFZI010000069.1:0-3673 GCA_964523275.1 uncultured Candidatus Saccharibacteria bacterium | reverse complement strand
TGAGCGGGCGAAGGGAATCGAACCCTCGTCTTAACCTTGGCAAGGTCACATAATAGCCACTATACGACGCCCGCCTTCGCTGAAGCTACGGCGGGCAAGCCCGCCAATTCACAAAAGCGTTTTCGCCAAGGCCGCGGCGGGCAAACCCACCAGCCAAGGCTGATTAAATTGATAATTGATAATTGATAGAAAAACGCGAAACGCAAGGCATATTCATTCAAACGCAAAAACGACCAAAAGTCAAGCGAGAACAAACTCACCCCGCCAAGCGCTTTTTGACAATACCGACCAAATCATCAAGAGAATAGTCCACTTTCACCAAATAATCATACACGCCGTTGGCCAATGATTTTTCCACCGACTCGGCAGTGTTCAGATTTGAAAGCACAATCACCGGCACGTTTTTGCCCCAAGAATCTTCGCGCAACTTTTTTAGCACCGTAATCCCGTCCGTCTTGGGCATAATAATGTCCAGCAATATCAAGTCCGGATGTTCGTCTAACGCTTTACGCAATCCCTCATCGCCATCGTAAGCTTCAATAACATCAAATCCGCTTTCCTTGATTTTGGAACTCAAAAGATCAAGCAAAACTTTTTCGTCGTCAACAATCAAAACTTTTTTAATCTTGCTCATACAATTGAATATGTAAAGGCTCATTCGCCAAGCGTTGCCTTTAACTTAACAAAAGCTTAACGATACGCGCCAACATAAATTTAATATAGCAAAAAAAATAAGAAATACACAACAACTGTTTTAACGCGGAATAATATCTTGGACGATAAAAAATCACAAAAATCAATCTTCTATTAGATCGTCCACATCTATCGTTTCTTCCTCCCCGGCAACATCTGAAAAATAAATTATTAAATCCTGATTCTGCAATTTTGACTTTAACCAATTCTCTATTGTTTCGCTGTCAGATACCGATTCCCCGCTTACATCTTGAACGCCTGTCGCGTAGACCAACGCTATTTGCGCCCGCGCGCCTGCCGGTATCGGCTGTTCCCGAATTACCGCGTCGCCGGCAAAAATCAATTCTCCAATCGCAATTTTTTTAATTTTCGGATTTATCGCCTGCGCTTCCGCCAGAATGCGAGCAACGGAATCGTCCGCGTTTTCGGATTTGCTTTTATTTTCAATATCGCTCGCCAGCCTTGCTTCTATCGCTTTAATTTTTTCACTCTCGTTGTTAATATTTGATATTACCTTGTCCCACTGCTCCTTGGTGAAAGCCTCTTCGTCTTGTCTTATCACCAAGTCCACTCCGGCCAAATCATAGTCCGCGAGTATCTTCTCAAAATAATCTATTTCCGACGAAGTAAAACGATCCGACAAAAAAGCTAGCTCTATTTTGCGCGGTTTGCTTTTGTAATCAAATTTTCTGTAAATAACCGCGTATCCTTTTTGTATAAAAGTGTTTTTCACATAACTTGAAGCATTCTGGTCAAAATTATTTTCCATCACAAGAACATACGCGGAATATATTGCCGGCGCAACCAGCGCCGCCACAATCAAAGGGAATATCCTCCTGGTAAGCAGAGAGGGCACGTGGTCAACGTGATAAATCGGCGGCAATTTGAAATATTTGACGCCAAGCAAAGTCGCCAAGCAAATAAAAATACAGTTTATCGCGTATAAATACAACGCTCCCCAGAAAAATGCCGGCTGCCCCGTGGACAAACCGTAACCGATGGTGCACAAAGGCGGCATCAGCGCGGTGGCAATCGCCACACCGGCAATAACGTTTCCTTTCTCCAATCGCGCCAACCCGGCAATCCCTGCCAGCCCGCCGAAAAAGGCAATCATAATATCGTAAACGTTGGGCGTTATTCGGGACAAAAGCTCTGATTGAGCATTGCTAATCGGAGACAAATAAAAATAAATCGCCGAAACGATCGCGCCGATCGCCGTGGCAACAAAAAGATTGGCAATTGATTTTTTGAAAAAAGCGTAATCATTGGTGCCCAAGGACAGCCCCAGCCCCACGATCGGCCCCATCAGCGGCGAAATAAGCATGGCGCCGATAATCACCGGAATAGAATTGATATTCAGTCCGATGGACGCCACCACGATGGCAAAGATCAAATCCCACATTCTCGCCCCGCGGAATTCAACGCTGGTTTCTATATTTTCGAGAATACGCCGATTTTTATCTTTGTCGTTGCCAAAATCAAATATTTTTTTGAACTCCCGAAAAAATTTTTTTATCATAAAATTTCAAAAACCGAATGAATAATTATACCATTAAAAATTCCAAAATTGAATTTTCGTTTGCAAAATCAAATATTGCAAGCGTTGCAAGGTTTCACCTTGCAACACTTTTCACCGATCAATCGCAATTTAACGCTTTGCGCCAGCCCGCGGACAACGCTTCCTGTTCCGTGCAGAACCAGCGCTCGCCCGCGCTCTCGTTAATCACGGTTTGGTTATAATATTCGCAACCGGCAATATGATAAATTTTTTCTCCCTCGGCATTGATATTACCCTTTACGGAACATCCGTTCGCGCCATATTCAACGGCCGCCGGCACATCGTCTGATTGGCAAATATCTCCCCACAATCCCAAAGAATTGCTCCGGGCGTAATTTTGCGCCGCTTTGAATTCCGTTTGATATTTATAGGGAACCGCGTAAGTATATTCGTGAGCATAACCCTCTTTGATCATCAAAAGCCCGAAATTGGTTCCGTCTTCCAAAAGCACATGCCGCAAAAGCCGGCCGTATTTGTCGCGCTCTCCCTGCGTGGGATCATATTCCAGCCGCACGCTTTGACCGGATAAAACAACCTTTGCCTTGTTTGAAGCCTCAACGCCGAAACACTCCACCGGACGCCGCGGATCCACAGTTTCGGGAGTGTTGATACCGATCACGCGCACGCTTTCGGCAACACCGTTGATATTGACTTCAAAAGTGTCCCCGTCAATCACCCGCGCCACCGCGAAGAATTCGCCGTTTTCCACCAGGTCCGAATCTGCCGGCGGCATAAATTTTGCACCATTGTCCAATTGTTCCGCTTTATCGGTAATATTGCTGTTGTTTTCCGTTTCCGATGGCGCGAATATCGCCTTGCCGACAAAAAAGACCGAAGCCGCGGCCAGCCCCACAAAAATAATCAAAAACTTTTTTGAAAACAAATTTTCCATATTCTCCATTCTACCAAAAAACCGCCCCGCCGGCGACTCTGGAAAACAAAACTGTCTTGCAAATTTAGCCATGGCTGAATTTGCAAGCACCCATTCGGCCATAATCTTTATTTTGAATGTATATACATATGTATATACACGTGTATATACATTCATTTTGCCGGACTTGTTATCGTTAACCGGCCGGTTTGGCGCCATTAACCACTTTCAACATCAACGGCCGATCAACGGCGCGTCCGCGATCACCGAGTCCGAGCCAATCGGCCCGACTATCACCTGGACTTTGTGAATATGGATCAACCCATTCAACGCCTCCACGCAGGCCACCGGATCAGCCCGATCATCAACACGAACAATTTCAACCTCGCGGCCGTTGATACCGCCGCTTTTATTGATCTCTCCCAACGCCAAATCAATGCCCCGCTTTTCCCATTCGCCATAATAGGCGTAATCGCCGCTAAGCGGCGTGAGATTGCCAATTTTCACCGCCTCCTTTTTCCCAAAAATTTTTCCCAAAAAATCCGCCATAA
>CAZFZI010000068.1:0-3783 GCA_964523275.1 uncultured Candidatus Saccharibacteria bacterium | reverse complement strand
GCATAATCAAACTTGGTCATTCCCACCCCTCTGACATACATTTTCGGATTCATATCGTTTTAAAGTAATTTCTTTTGATTATTATCCATTGATTCTAAAATTTCGATAATCTGTTTTTTCAAAACCGGCAAATCATCTTTAACGATATTCCAAACTCTTTTTGCGTTAATGCCAAAATACTCATGAATGATTTTATTGCGAAAAGCGCAAATATGTCTCCATGGAATATAGGAATATTTTTTTCTATACGCAGACGATATATGGGATGCCGCTTCACCAATTATTTCTAATTTCCTGAAACCCGCGCTCTGCTTCTCATCATTTGCATTAAAATTTTCCCATTCGATGTCCTGCATAAATTTTCCCACGCTCTCTATCGCTTCAAAAATATCCAGAATATAAATTTCTTGGGTTCTTTTCATTTTTTATGAAATTTATAGAACAGGAACTTGTTCGGCCATAATTTGGTCTTTTAATAGAGGATGCAAATATCCGTATTCAACCAAATCAACTTTTCTTTTTAGCTTGTCTTCAAGCTCCAATTGCAAACCTATAAATCCAAGCAAGCTCATTTTTTCCGGTACATCCACCAAGATATCAATATCACTTCGCTTTTTTTCCTCCCCGCGCGCGAACGATCCGAAAACCGCGGCGCGTTTTACTCCGTGTTTTTTTAAAATCGCAATGATGATTTTTTTGGTTTTGGTATCAATCATTTTCGTAATATTACCTGCCCCTATCCTATCCAAAAATACCCGAATTGGCAAATCACCAATTTTGTGCTATTTTTTACTTGCATTTGTCTTTCTGTATTCTGAATTTTTTTGACATTGGAAATTGGGAATTTTGACATTTTTATAATGTCCCCGTAGTTTAATGGATAAAATACAAGGTTGCGGACCTTGAGACTACAGGTTCGATTCCTGTCGGGGACACCCATAAAAAACCGGCTCGCCGCCGGTTTTTGTTATATTCCATATTTTATCAAAATGAATTATGATGGAGTATTAGAATGAAACATCGCTTAAAAAAATGACGCTTTCATATATAGTGCCTATCGGTATTTTAATTTTTTGGACAATTGCCGCAATTATTTTCCCCGGGAAAAAACCGCCAAAAATGGAAAACATTGATATTATTGCGTTACGGAAAGGATTCAAATGGTTTGAAATTTTTTCTTACCTGGGATTTTTCATTTTGACACCTATTTTCGCTTTTTTGATAACCTATTTTTTATATACGATATATCAATTTTATTTAAGCTCGATTTCAAACAACACGGACGCAATTTTAACAATTGGAACAACTATATGGCTATTTGTTATCCCTGCAATATTTGCCGGAATTTTTCTTTACGGCTTCCTATTGGAGATTTGCGGTAAATTGTTTCAAAAAGCGATCGGCGCCAGTAACGAAGAGTATGCTACTTTTAGATACGATTGGAACAGAAGAGCCGCCGGAGGTAAAATAATTGACAGCAATAAATTAACCGCAACGATGATTTTTTTATTGTCGCCGCTAATGTTGTGGCTATTAATCTATTGTGGGTTTGGCAGTTATACAAAAATAACCAATAATGCCGTAATTGAAACATCAATGTTTAAAGAAAAAATTTATGAATATGGCGATATAACGAAAATACTAAAAATAACCTCGTTTAAAAACCAAAAAACAGAAGAAATAGAACCGACAAGGACTTATTATGCCGTAGTCAAAAATAACGGAAATCGTTGGATAACTCTTAATCTATCAATTAATAATACGCAAAAAGAAAAGGAAATTATTAACTTAATCTCCCAAAAATCAAACATTCCCATACAAGAAGGCATTCACAATGTTGATGATTAATCTCAGTCAAATATTATCTCCCGCGCGTCAATGCGCGGTTTTATTTTTTGTCTTATTAATCTTAATCCAATTTTTGCAGTTTCTTTAATGGTTTGAGGAAAAATAACATACATTATGTAAATTTTGCGATAGCAAAAAATACATAATTTATTTGATATTGGCAATACCTATCTAAAATATATAATTTGGATATATTATAAAAAAACAAAAATTTATGGACACAATGCTAAGCATAAAAATTGACAAAACATTAAAAAATAAGGCGCGCGAAACCGCCCAAGCTCTGGGCGTGTCTTTGAACGCGGTTATCAATCAATACATCAAAGAGTTCGTCACCGCCCGCGAAATTACCTTTGTTGAACACCCCCATCTACACGAAAGAACCCGGCGCGTAATTAAAGAAGTTATAATGATGACATTGGAAACCGAACAAGAACCAAAAATCCGCAGCAATTTAAAAAAATTGGCGAAAAAGCTTAGCAAATAAAATTTTGATCTTGATTCGCCCCCTCCCCCGCGCCCGCGGTTTTTTAATTTTATCACCCCACCTTTACAATCCCCCAATTTTTTGTAATATAACCCCAAGCACGAATGAGAATTTTTCGGCTCTTGCCGCCTCATTCTTTGACAACTCGGAGGATGTAGCAATGAGAGATTTCAACAAGATGATACAGGGAAATTGGGATGAAGGAAAATTTGTTTGCGTTGGTCTAGATAGCGACCTTTCAAAGATTCCTCAGTGCATACGTCAAGAAGACGTGTACAAAACTATGATAGCCTTTAACACGGCCATTGTAGACGCTACCAGCGACTTAGTATGCGCCTTCAAACCAAACAGCGCTTTCTATGAAGCACATGGTAATAATGGCATACGAGCATTGAAAGAAACGATCAGCTATATTCGTAAAGCAGCGCCCAAAGTTCCAATAATATTCGACGTTAAGCGCGCAGACATCGGCAACACAAATGAAGGATACGCAAGTTTCGGCTTTGATTATGTGGAAGCAGACGGGATAACTGTTCATCCCTACTTAGGCGGTGAAGCACTACGGCCATTCCTTTCTCGTAAAGAAAAGGGAATATTCGTACTCTGCCGAACTTCCAATCCATGTGCTGGCGAATTCCAAGATCTAAGTATCGGATGTATGCCCCTCTACCAAAGAGTAGCTCTACGGGTAACCCAGGAATGGAATGAGAACAGAAATTGTGCTCTTGTCGTCGGGGCAACTTACCCCGAAGAACTAAAGGCAATTCGTAATCTAGTTGAAGACACAACACTTCTTATTCCAGGCGTCGGCTTCCAGCAAAAAGGAATTCCTCTCAAAAAACAAGTCGAGCAGGTGGTAAATGCCGGCAAGGACAGATCCGGCAGAGGAATGATAATCAATTCTTCTCGAGGCATTATTTTTGCCTCCAACAAGCCCGACTTCGCAGAAGCCGCAAGAACCGAAACCGAAAAACTTGACAAGTTGATACGTCAATTCCTATAGGAGGTAAAGATTTTGGAAGACATTATGAAAATGAGGCGGGAGGAAATTCTCGCCCTTAACCCTGATAGCATCACTCGTTTGCTAACAGGTGAAGAATTGTTTCATATTGCCAAAGTGCTTGGAGCGCTATGGCAATATGATTACCGAGCGGCAGATGAAGGCCGATATGGATTGCACGCCGAATTAAAATCCGGGAAACATAGCGATGGATTCTTCGTGTCCAGAATCCTTCTCGCCGAGCCAAATATTCTTGAAATTATTGCAAACCAACTGGCAATAATTGCGCGCGCGGAAACAACCAGCTATGGAGTTCCTTTGCCTGACTGTATAGTCGGAATTCCCACCGGCGCAACAACACTCGGAGAAAAGCTCGCTGAAATTCTCGGTGTCCTAATGTGGTCGGGGTTGTCAAGACACGGAATTTGGGATAACCAGATGGAAAGAG
>CAZFZI010000067.1:0-3847 GCA_964523275.1 uncultured Candidatus Saccharibacteria bacterium | reverse complement strand
GACTCTTGACGGGGTTTTGAGAATTTGATAGATAATAAGCATAAGAAATTTTTGCATTTTTATGAATTGCCAGATCAAACAACAAAACAGTTTTATGTTGTTGCCCGGGCTCCTGGTCATTATTAAGGAGGGCTTTTTGTTTGGCGGAAGTTAAAAAAAATAAAACTTGTTCCAAATAAAAAGCCCTTCCGCAAAGAAGGGTTTTTCGTTGGGCGCGTGTCTGGCGAAAAACCATTTTTGCGGATTGGCTTGCGATGTAAACGAGTTGGTAGTCGTCCGGATTAATACAATATCCTTGGAAAGAGATACGCTCCACATCAGAGCGAAAAGCCAACTCGTTTCATCATAGTTCATTTTCAATAAGGTAAAGATGGATCTGTTAGAATTGAGCGAAGAAGAAATAAGTGGCATTAAGTTTGTAGATGACGGAAGATTGTAAAATCTACGCGTTGATGCTACTTCCGAAGATCCTTTACATGGATTAGGCAACTAATCCGGCTCGCTTTTCACAAATTTTTTATGTGATCAGCGGGCATTTTTTTACAAATTAGACTTGTCTAGGTTTCACCTAGACAAATTTAATTGAAAAATGGGGCGGGGTGGAGTAAGATGGACTATATCAATTATTATTAAACATTATGGAAAACAGCGAATATCAATTGCCGAAAGGTAAGAAGGCGGTTTTTGTGGGGCGGTTTCAGCCGTTTCACAGGGGTCATTTGGAGGCGATTGAGTGGATATTAAACCAAACCAATGAGGTTTATATTGTTATTGGCAGTATGCAAGAATTCGGCCGGATTGATAATCCTTTGGATTTTTCCACCCGCAAAGAAATTTTGGAGGTTGCGCTAAAAGAAGCAAACATTAAAAATTACAAGATTTTCGGTTTGCCGGATTTTGGCAACGATGCGGCGTGGGGGAAGAAATTGCTGGAAATTACCGGCCTGAAAGCCGAAAAAACGGTTTTGGTGTCGTTAAACGATTGGGTTGTTTCTTGCGCCAAAAAAATCGGTATTGAGGCCGCGGATCATCCGATGTTTTGCGATAATTTATCGGCAACGCAAGTGCGCCAGACGATGTTTGGCGGTTTTGAATGGCAAAAATTGGTGCCGTCCGCGGTTGCCGATTATTTAAAAAACAATGGTTTGGCGCAAAAGATTGCCGATTGCCAGATTTTGCCCGAGGACAAGATTGCCGATTTTATAAAAAACCAAATGGAGGCGGCGGGAATGAAGCGCGCGGTTTTGGGAGTTTCGGGCGGCATTGATTCGGCGGTGATGGCCGCGATTTTGAAGCGCGCGCTGGGCAAAAAGGCGGCGTTTGTTTGGATGCCGTTTGTGCGCCGGTGTCCGTTTGGCGACAATGTGGCGAAGCTGGAGAAGGCGTTTTCAATTAAGGTTGAAAAGGTTTATCTGGACAAAGCTGTCCAGACTTTTGCCAAGACATTGCCTCGCGGTAATAATTTGGTTTATGGCAATCTAAAGCCGCGCTTGCGCATGGCCGCGCTTTATTATTTTGCCAATTTAAAGAAAGGTATGGTCGTTGGCACAACCAACCGCACCGAGTTGGAAATCGGTTATTTCACCAAATACGGTGATGGCGGCGTTGATATTGAGCCGATTGCGGATTTGTACAAAGAAGAGATTTATGAGATGGCCGAACGTTTAAAGGTTCCTTCCGAGGTTATGGAAACCGCGCCCACGGCCGCGCTGTGGCCCGGGCAGACCGATGAAAAAGAATTGGGATTGGATTATTTCCAATTGGATACCGCGTTGAAATTGATGGCCCAAGGGATGATGCCTGAAAAAGTTTGCGAATTAGCTAACATTGATGCCAAAAAAATGGAAAAAATATTGGAAAGGAAAAAGAAAAACGCCCACAAGCTTTCAATGCCTCCGATTTTGAAACTAAAACAAAAATAAAAACAAGTTGATTTTTAGTTTTTGGATTTTGATATTATTTAGGATTTAGAGTTTAGGATTTAGGATTTATAGTTTATGGTGGATTTATTTAATTCTTTTATCATTATCATTGGTTTGATTGTTTTTGAAGCGATCAACAGCATTGATAACGCCATTGTTAACGCTTATGTGTTGAAAAGCATGAGCGAAAAATGGCGCAAGATTTTTCTGTTTTGGGGGATGTTGTTTGCGGTATTTGTCATTCGGGGCGCGCTGCCATTTTTGATGGTGTGGCTCACGATTCCGGGCATTGGGTTCGGCCAAGCGTTTGCGGCGATGTTTTCCAGTTCTCATGAGGCCGCGGCGGCGATTGAGGCCGGCCGGCCGCTTTTATTGATGGGCGCGGGCGTGTTTTTGATGCTACTGTATCTGCATTGGCTTTTTTTGGAAGAAAAAAAGCCTTTGTTTGCCGCCGACAAATTAATGAAGCCGCAATATGGCATTTGGTTTTTTGCTTTTTCGGCGGTTATTTTGGTGAGTCTGCTCTATTTCGCCAGGGATAATCCGATGTTGATGCTTTCGGCGGCAATTGGTAACGCGGCATTCTTCATTCTTTATGGTTTCCGCGAGCAGGCCGAAAAACAGTCGGTGCGCCTGATGGAAAAAGCCGGTTCAATGGGGGATTTGTCAAAATTTTTATATCTTGAGGTTCTGGACGCGTCATTTTCTTTTGATGGGGTGTTTGGGGCGTTTGCTTTCACCACTTCCATTCCATTGATTTTGATTGGCAATGGTATTGGCGCGTTCATTGTGCGCGAAATGACCATAAAAAGTGTTGACCGCATCGCTAAATACCGTTTTTTGAAAAATGGGGCAATGACATCCATCGGCTTTTTGGGCGCAGTGATTGTCATTGAGAGCTTTGGCATTGAGTTGCCGGAATTTTTGCCAACGCTGGTGATGTTATCTTTTGTTGGCGTTGCTTTTTATGAGTCTCGCAAATTTTTGAAGAACAATTCTGATAATTTGAAAACTGAGAATTAAAAATTGAAAAATCAAAAATCAAAATGACAGTTTAAAATGTTAAAATTTTTGAATTCATCATTTTATGATTTTACGTTGTCATTTTGATTTTTGATATTTACATTTTGAATTATGCTTTTGATTGATACTCACGCCCATCTTAATTTTGCCGAATTTAACGCTGATCGCGAGCAGGTAATGAAAAATTCTCTTGGGGAGGGGATTTTTATGATAAATGTTGGTGTGAACTATGAATCGTCAAAAATCGCGGTTGCAATTGCCGAAAAATACGAGACAGGGGTTTGGGCGGCCATCGGTTTGCATCCGGAAAACATAGAAGATTCCAACAAGGAAAGCAAAAAAGAGAATATTTTGCCCGAGCATATTCGCGAAAACGATTTCAATTTCCGCCTTTATGAAGAGATGGCGCAGTCGGGCAAAGTTGTTGCTGTTGGCGAGATTGGTCTTGATTATTTGCGCTTGCCCAAAGACAAAGTTGCGGCGCAAAATTTGAAAGAAAAACAAATTGAAATTTGCAAACGGCAGATCGCGTTTGCCCGCGAAATGGATTTGCCGGTGATTTTTCATTGCCGCATGGCGCATCAAGATATGATTGAAATTTTGAAAGAAGAAGCCAAAAACAATGGCGCCATCAAGGGCGCGGTTCATTGCTTCACCGGCGGTGTTGCCGAATTGGCCAGCTATCTGGCTTTGGGATTGCGCATTGGGCTGAATGGGATTATTTACAAAATGGATTTGGACGATGTGATAAAAAAAATTCCGCAAGAGCGAATTTTGCTGGAAACTGATTGCCCGTATTTGACGCCGCCAAGATTGGCGCCGCGAAACAATCCGCAAAACGTGGAAATCATCGCCCGGCAAGCTGCCAAAATACGCAACGAAAACCCTGAATCTTTGATCGC
>CAZFZI010000066.1:0-4062 GCA_964523275.1 uncultured Candidatus Saccharibacteria bacterium | reverse complement strand
ATTCCTTTTATTTTTTGCCAGAGATCTGTCCAGAAGTTATCGCCGGAAATCCCATCCCCTTGTTTTGTAGCAGAGGTTTGCCCGTCTTGCAAGATGGCAATCACTTCTTCGCCGGGTTTTTTGTAGCCCTGCTCGCGCATCCGCTCCTCCTGAAAGTTTTCCCCTTGCGCCGCCGAAAGCCCGGCCTTGAGGGTTTCGCGCCGCTCTTCCAAAATTTGCACTTGCTCGCGCAACTCTTTTACCTTGCCGCTCAGATCCTGGCGGCTGTTATGAATCCGCCAATTGGAAACCGCCAAAAACGCGACAATCGCCAATGCGGCCAGCCCCATAGCCAAATCCCCCAATTTGGATTGCCATGATTTCCTTTTCTTGATTTTGGGAATTTTAATGGCCATAAGAAAGCATAAAAATTTCAGGCTTGACGAAGCCGGCAAAATATCCGATAACAAAAACAGTAATAGTCCATTTTAACCCAAAACAATTCAAATATGAAATCCAAAAAAATCGCAAAAACAATCTGGAAGGTAATGATCGCTTTTATCGCCTTGAGCATGGTGCTTTCCATGGTCGCCATAGGATTCTAAAAACCGCGCGATCGCGCGGGTTTTAGCCTGATTTGAACATCGCCATGAAAACATCGGAGGGAATATGAACCTGGCCGCGGGAGGCCAGCTTTTTTTTGCCTGCTTTTTGTTTTTTCAAAAGCTTGTTTTTGCGCGTCACGTCGCCTCCATAAAGTGGCGCGGTCACGTCGCGGCGCTTGGCGCCCAAGGTTTCGCGGGCGATAATCTTGCCACCGATAGCGGCCTGAATCGGCAAAGCAAACATCTGCGAAGGCAATTCCTCTTTGAGCTTGGCAACAATTTTTCGTCCCTCGCAAGCCGCGTCATCTTCGGGAACAATCTTGGCAAACGCCTCCTCGCGCTCGCCGTTGATCAAAATGTCCAGCTTGATCAAGCTGGCCGGCCGATAGCCGATCATTTCATAATTCATTGATCCGTAACCCTGGCTGGCCCCCTTGAGCGCGTCATAAAAACCGCTCACGATTTTGCGCAAAGGAATTTCGTAGCTCAACAACAATTTTTCATTGCCCACATAATCGGTGTTCAAATAAATTGCGCGATATTCTTTGGCCAAGTCCGAAATCGCACCCAGATAATCAATCGGCGTGACAATTTCCAGCTTCACCCACGGCTCGCGGGCCTCTTTGATCACGGAAGGATCCGGCCAATCGCCGGTGGTGTAGATTATTCGCTCGTCTCCCCGATTATCACTGATTTTGTAGACCACTGACGGCGAGGAAATAATCAGAGCCAGATCAAACTCGCGAAACAACCGTTCGCAAACAATTTCAGCGTGAAGCGTGCCCAAAAATCCGCAACGATAGCCGCGCCCCAAAAATTCTTTCATTTCCGGCTCAAAAACAAATGACGGATCGCTTAATTTCAATTTTCCCAACGCGGCTTTCAGCGCGTCAAAATCATCGGGACTTTCCGGATAAACCGAGGCGAAAATCATCGGGTTGGGCTCGTCGTATCCGGGCAAAGGATCAACCAAAAAAGTTTTATTTTTCTCATTGTATGCTGACGCCACAGTGATTGTTTCTCCCACCCTCACCTTTTCGGGATCTTTGATACCGGTGGCAATATAACCGATTTGGCCGCAAAACAAACCCGAAGATTTTTCCATCACCGGACGGAAAAATCCGGTTTCTTTGGCCAGCCCTTGCGTTCTGTTTTGAATCAAAAACAGCTTGTCATTGGCAGCAACTTGGCCGTCAACCACGCGCGCGTAGGCAATCACTCCTTGATAGGAATCATACTTTGAATCAAACACCAACGCCCGCAAAGGTTTTTGGCAGTCGCCGCAAGGAGGCGGAACTTTTTCAATCACCGCATCCAGCAATTGCACGGCGTTCATCCCGCTTTTGGCCGACACCGCGAAAATTTCATCCGGCGAAATTCCGAGAAGCGCCGCCAGATCCAATTTGGCCTCGTCAACTTTGGCATAAGGAAGATCAATCTTATTGATTGCCGGAATGATAACCAAATTCTGCTTGCGCGCCAGCTCCAGATTGGCCAAAGTTTGCGCCTGTATGCCTTGCGCAACGTCCACCAGCAAAATCGCGCCCTCCACGGCTTCCAAACTGCGGCTCACTTCATAGCCGAAATCAACATGGCCGGGAGTGTCAATGAGATTCAAAATATATCCTTTGTATTCCATCCGCACCGGTGTCATTTTGATGGTAATCCCCCGTTCTTTTTCCAAATCCATCATATCCAAATGGCGGGCTTCCATCTTTTCTTTTTTAATCGTGGCGGTAAGCTCCAAAAACCGGTCGGCCAAAGTTGATTTGCCATGATCCACGTGGCTGATAATCACAAAATTGCGAATTGTTGACTGGTCGTGATTCTTCAATCGATCTTGTTCCATTTTCTTTTTAATAATTGAATCGCGGCGATAATTTCAGGCGAGCGCAACAAAGCTGTCGCCGGAAAATAAACTGCGGCGGCGGTGCCGGCGGCAACAATTAACACCAAAAAATCATTGGCGCGATGGGCCGGCGGCATTGTTCCAATCACCAAATATACCGCAACCGCCATAAAAATACCAGCGGCAAGCGACTTGAAAAATGACGCCGCGATTTCTTTGGCGCGCGTCAAATCCGCGTTTTTGCGAAAAATCAAAAACCACAATATCGCAAATTGCAAAGCATTGGCGGCAACATAAGCCAGCGGCAAGCCCAAAACCGAAATATCGGCAACGCCGCGCAAATCAAAAATGGCACGCGCCGCTTGAGCAAATCCCGCTTTCTTTAGCTCGCCGACAAACCAATAATTCATCGCGATATTGGCAATCACCGAGATTGCCGTGGTTAAGGTTGGCGACGCGGTGTCGCGCAAGGCAAAAAACAAGCGGAACATCACCGGCATCATTGAAGCAAAATAAATCCCCAAACAGAATATTCCCAGCGATGCGGCGGTTAGCTGGGCGGCCTCTTGTGTGAACTGCCCGTGATAATATAAAAAATCAACAATCGGCCGGCGCAAAATAAAAATCAAAATCGCGCCGGGAACCGCCAAATAACCGATTTGCCGGTAGGCCGCGGTAAATTTTTGCGCCAGCTTTTCAATCTGTCCCGTGGCGGCATATCTTGAAAATTCGGCAAACGCGGCCGTGGCAAAAGAAATGCCGATAATGCCGATCGGGAGAGAATAAACATTGTTGGACAAATTAAAAATTGCGATTGACCCCGCGGCCAAAGTTGAAGCGATAATCACCGGCACGATTAAATTTATTTGATTGGCCGCAATGCCGATCATGCGCGGCAACATCAAATTAAAAACCCGTGCCAACGACGGCGCGCGCAAATCAAAAACCGGCCGCCAGGAAAATCCGCATTTTAACGCCGGCGCAACCTGAATCAGCAAATACAACAGCGCGCCGGCGATCACGCCAATCCCAACGCCGGTTATTCCCATTGCCGGCGAGAGGAATAAAATTCCCGCGATTATGCCAATGTTATACAAAAGCGCCGCCAGACTGTAGGCCAAAAATTTTTTGAAATATTGCAAAATACCCGAAAAAATGGAAGCAATGCCGAATATTATGGGGCTGGCAAACATCAACCGGCTCAAAAACACGGTGCTGGCGGTTTGCTCGGGCGAAAATCCGGGCGCGATATACCCCGTTAATTGCGGTGTGAAAACAAAAAGCACCGCGCAAAGCAACACCAGCAAAGCGAAAAACACATTCAATGTGTTGTTGGCAAAACGCCAGGCGTCTTCCTTGTTTTTTGAATAATAATCCGAAAAAAGCGGCAAAAACGCCACCGTGATCCCGCCAAAAATCAAGATATTATAAATAAAATCCGGAACGCGGAACGCCGCAAAATACACATCCAGCTCCGGCCCGGCGCCAAAACGATTGGCCAAAAGCCAATCGCGCAAAATTCCCAATAAGCGGCTGGCGATTGACGACACCGCCAAAATTGCCGCCGGCAGAGCGATCCCCCTGCTTTGGATGTTTAACAATCCGCCATTAAAAAAATGATTAAACATA
>CAZFZI010000065.1:0-4080 GCA_964523275.1 uncultured Candidatus Saccharibacteria bacterium | reverse complement strand
TTTTATTTAAAGCGGGCGATCGGAGCGAAGGTGTGGCGGTGAATCGGGCAGGGGCCGTGTTTTTTTATCGCGGCAAAATGTTCCTTGGTGCCATAGCCTTTGTGGCGCGCAAACCCGTATTCAGGATATATCTCGTCCATCTTTTCCATCAGGCAATCGCGTTGAACTTTGGCAATGATACTTGCCGCGGCAATGGAAAACACCTTCGCGTCGCCTTTGATTATTGATTTTTGGGAGTGAGAAATTTTTATTGAAAAATTGCCGTCAATCAGGCAAATTATTTTTTTGTCGGCCGACGCAAGCGAAATTTTGGTTAATAATTTTTGCGTCGCCTTTTGCATCGCCAATTTTGACGCTTGCAATATATTAATCCTGTCAATGATCTTCGCGGAAACTCTAACACAACCATAGACAATGTCGGGATGGCCAATTAGCAAATCATAAGCCTCCCGCCGCTTTCGTGATGAAAGCTTCTTTGAGTCATCCACCAAAGCCAACAAACTCTTTAAAGCGCCGTCTTTCGGATTTCCGATAAAAGCAACCGCGGCGGCGAACACCGGACCGGCCAACGGCCCGCGCCCGGCTTCGTCAAGGCCGATCACCAAATCAAAACCCGCGCGCGAATATTTTTTTTCGGCGGCAAAACCAATTGTTATTTTGAAATTGTTTCGCGGTTTCAATTTTTGTCAATTCTGATTATAATGTGATTATAACCAATTCCTTTTGGAAATTGAATTAAATCACAACAAATGGAAGAATTTGTTATTGCCGGCAAGCCGGTGCTCATCCTAAGTAAAAAAGAAATTGACGCTGAGATTGAACAAGCATCGCTTGACCGGAGGGAGGCGAATTTTGCCGGAAAAACCCTCAAGTCGTTTTCATTAATGGAAAAAAGCTTGGATTACGGCATTAATTTGGAAAACGCATTGATCATCGGCAACGTTTTTTTGGTTGACAGCACCATCACCGGCAATATAAATTTAGCCAATACCGCGATAGACGGATCGCTCAATTTCAGCCGAGGCAAGCTGATCGGCAGCTTGATTTTGGAAAAAGCGTGGGTGGGTCAAACAATCAATATGGCCGGGTTGAATATTACCGGATCAATCCTTTCCCGCCAAGCAAGAGTTAACGGATTTTTCAGTCTCACCAAGGCGGTGGTTCTGGGCGATGTTGACTTGCGGGAAATTGAAGCGCGAGATTACTGCCAAAACGAATTGAAGATCAAGGGCGATGTCTATTTCAAAAACGCGCAAATCAACGGATTTTTGGATTTAAGCGGCGCCATCGCCACCGGTGATATCAGTTTGGAAAACGCACTGATAAGGCATGGTTTACAAGCCAAAGACTTGCAAATTGACGGAACGATATCGCTAAAAGACTCCATTTATAACAAAGAATTCGCCGATTTTACCAACACGCCTCCCGAAAAGATAATCCGGCAATAAAACGAAAATCTACATTCTATGAAATTTACCCACCTGCACACCCACACACACTACAGCCTTTTGGACGGTCTGGCGCAAATAGACCCGCTTTTGGACAAAGTGAAAGCACTGGGCATGAATGCTTGCGCCATCACCGACCATGGCAATATGTATGGCGCGGTGGAATTCTACAAAAAAGCCAAAGCGCGCGGCATCAAGCCAATCATCGGATGCGAGGTTTATGTCGCGGTGGAAAGCCGGTTATCGCGGCGGCCGCAGATTGACGATACGCGCTATCATTTGACCTTGCTGGTTAAAAACGAACTCGGCTACCGCAATCTGGTGAAGCTGGTCACCAAAGCGCACTTGGAAGGCTTCTATTACAAACCCCGCGTGGACGATGAATTGCTGGCCGAATACGGACAAGGCTTGGTTGCAATGACCGGATGCATCCAAGGCAAGATTCCCCGCTTAATCATCGCAAAAAAATTTGAAGAAGCTGAAACCGCGGCGCGGCGTTATATGGAATTTTTCGGCAAAGAAAACTTCTTTTTGGAACTCCAACACCACCCCAATCTGCCCGAGCAAGAACCCGCCAACATCGGCCAGATAGAGCTGGCCAGAAAATTGGGGCTGGGGCTGGTGGCAACCAATGACATTCATTACTTGAACGCCGATGATGCCGAAGCACAAGATATTTTGATGCTCATCAACACCGGTGCCGACATCAATAACCCCAACCGACTCACAATGAAAGGCGAGGATTTCTCCATGAGAAGCCCGGAGCAAATGATCAAAGATTTCGCCGATTTTCCGGAAGCCATTGAAAACACACAAAAAATCGCCAATATGTGCGATTTTGAATTTGAGCTCAAAAAAACCAAATTGCCGCGCTTCACGCCGCCTGACGGCCTAACCAACGAACAGCATTTGCGCGAATTATGCGTTGCCGGACTGGAAAAACGCTACGGACAAAATCAAACCCAAGAAGTGCTTGATCGTTTTGAATATGAATTTTCATCAATAAAACAGCTTGGGTTCGTTGAATATTTCTTAATTGTGCAAGATTTTGTGAACTGGGCCAAAAATAATCGCATCGTGGTCGGGCCGGGCCGCGGCTCCGCGGCCGGATCGCTGGTGTCCTATCTTTTAAATATCACCGAGCTTGACCCCCTTAAATACGGGCTTATTTTTGAAAGATTTTTGAATCCGGGACGGATGCAGGTTTCTTTGCCTGATATTGATATGGATTTTGCCGACCGAAGGCGGCCCGAAGTGATTGAATATGTGAGCCAAAAATACGGACACGACCACGTGGCCCAAATCATTACCTTTGGAACTATGGCCGCGCGCGCGGTGATACGCGATGTGGGCCGCGTCTTGCAATATCCCTACAGCTATTGCGACAAATTAGCCAAAATGATCCCATTCGGAATGGATTTAAAAGAAGCGTTAAAAAAAGCCGGCGATTTAAAAGAGCTGGTTGAACAAGACGAAAAAGCCCGCGTTTTAATGGGTTTTGCCAAAAAATTGGAAGGGTGCGCCCGCCATGCGTCCACTCATGCCTGCGGCGTGGTAATCTCGCCGGTTCCTCTTGATGAAATCGTGCCGATTCAACATCCCACCGCCGATGACAACAGCTTGGTGTCGCAATATGAATGGCATGCCATTGTTGATATGGGCTTTTTGAAAATGGATTTTTTGGGGTTAAAAAATTTAACCATCATTGAAGACACTTTGTCGCGCATCTATTTGGTGCAAAACCAAAGCGTCGCTCTAAAAGACATTCCCATGGACGACAAAGAAACTTTTGCGCTTCTGCGGCGCGGCGACACCGTGGGCGTTTTCCAGTTGGAATGCCTTTCGGGAGACACAATCATATCCAACACCACCATTAAAAAATTATTCCAACTTAAAAACAGAAAAAGGCTCGCCTCGGTGTATTTGGATGAAGGCAAAATCCATCTCAACCAGATTGAAAATGTTTTTGAAAGCGGGATTAAAGATGTTTATACGGTGATTGCCGAAAATGGATGGTTTATCAAAACAACAAAAAATCACAATTTCTTGACCGAAAATGGCTGGAAAAAGCTTGAAGATATTAAAGTTGGGGAGAAAGTTTTAATCAAAACCAAGTCAAAGCATTTGGTCTATAATGTTTGCGCCAAATGCGGTCGCCAAATTAGCGGGCAAAAAGAAGGACAAAGCGACTTCTGCCATCAATGTTGCGCGAAATTCTATAAAAACCCAAGCAAAAAGATATCGCGTGAAAAAATCCGCGCCGCGCAAATTAAATATTATCAAAATGGCGGCAAGCCGTGGAATCTCGGCATAACGGTTGAAAATAATGTAAAGTGGCGCGAAACCGCGGAAAAAATATCTAAAGCATTAAGTGGCAAAACATGGGCGGAGCATTGGGGAGAAGAAAAGGCGCAAGTAACGAAGGAATATTTTTCGCAAAAATATAGCGGAAAAGGAAACCCTATGTTTGGCAAGGCATCACCCCACCGCAACGGCGGATTCAGGCAGGATTTGGGGCATTATGTGCGCTCCAATTGGGAAGCGGACTTCGCGCGAATTTTGAAACTGCATCACCTTGATTATCAATATGAACCCAAAACTTTCAAATTAACTCGAAACAACGGACAAATAA
>CAZFZI010000064.1:0-4089 GCA_964523275.1 uncultured Candidatus Saccharibacteria bacterium | reverse complement strand
ACGCAGATTTCATCTAAATCATCTCCCAATGCGTTTTCACCCAAAGAGTTTGGCGCGCAAACCGTCACTCGCCCATTGGCATCCTGCACCACGGTATACTTCGTGTCATAGCCGTCACCACACGCGCTATCGGCACAAGCGATGCCATCGGTCGGATCAACTGGCAATTCCGAAATGTATGTTGGCACAATACACGAGCGAATATCATACTCATCCGCACCGCTTTTTATGAATTTTTTGTCGGCAGAAAAAGAAACTCCACACGTGAACACGCCTTTGTTATCGGCGATGTTTTGACCGATGGCGTTTAGAATCGCGTTAACGTTGCTCACCCGCTGGGCGTTTCGCCCTTGCGCGAATTGCCGCGCCGGATTGATGGCGATTATCACCACCGCCGCCAAAAGCGCGATCAACCCGATCACCACCAAAATCTCAATAAGCGTGAACCCCGACTCTCTTTTCCTTAACTTTTTATTTTTTATTTTTTCCATTTTTTTATTTTTTATTATTTTATTACAACTTTTCGACCTTTGCGCGCTCTCTTTCAAAATTCCTCCCAACCGATTATTTCAATTCTGTTGTTTTCCAATTCCGCAATAACTTTCAAATTAACAAATGAACCTTTCCAATTCGCGCCCGCGGTTATTTCCCAAACTCCGCCGCCTTGATCAACGATTTGCCCAATTTCACATTTTTCCCAAACAATATTTTCGCCGCGGGCGATTTTCAGCAACGCCAAGTCGGCACACGAACGCGCCAAATTCAAAGAGATTTTTTTGTTTTCACGAGCCAACAAATCAAACCGCGCCCAAAACGCGGCGCGCGCAAGCGGCACGGCCATCACCAATAGCACCGATGAAACCAAAATCGCCGAAATCAACGCGGCAAAACCGTCTTGGCCATATATGTTTTTTGTTTTCATTTGGGCAAAAAATATATTGTTGAAAAATCGCGCGAAACAATTTTGCCTTGGCCGGTTTTGGCAGACAAGGCAAAACTTGCCTTCACCAATCCCGCGCCCAAATCTTCAATCTTGAAATCCCCAACCGCCGTTTGCGAATTGTTAAGCGAAACGCCATTGATTTCCAACGCCCCGCCATTCTCCGCAAAAAGCGAAATATCTTTTTCCTGTTCAATTTTTGCCAGCAAAAACGCGCCCTCCTCGGCCAGCATCATTTGCGTATCGTTGCGGCCGATATTTTCAACTATAACCAGCGCGCCGCAAAACAAACCCGAAAAAAGCAAGCCAAACAGCGCCAGATAGATCAAAAATTCCACCAACGTGAATCCTTTTTGTTTTTTCATCGCGCCGTGATTACTGAAATATAGCTTTTGCCCGCGCCATCAACCGAAGCAACATACAAATAATTGCCCTCGCAGTCCATTGCCGCACCGCCAACTCCATTTGCCCCACTGGGCAAATCAACAATTTTCTTTTCAATAATATTGGCAGGATCCGCGATATTTAAAATTCTCAAATCACCTCCCTGGCTTTCTGTGCCCAATAGAACAAATGCAAATTTTTCCCTAACCAAAACCCCATTAGCACTGCCAACACGCGAGAATGCTTGCGATCCCAAAACCAAAACATCAGCTGTTCCCGGATTTGGATTATCAAAAACAAAAAAATCGGATATCGTGTCCGGTGCGCCCGAAATATGACTGGTGGTACGACCCAAATAAATCTTGTTGCTGATTGAATACAGCGATTTACCATTACCGCCCAAACTCTCATCATGATAATATCCGCCAACCCGATAAGGATTGGCCGGATCGGCAACATTCAGAATCGTTAATTGCTCGCGCCCGCTTTCAATCCCCGACGCTAAATTTGCCGGATGCGCCAAATAAGCATAATCGCCCTTCACGTAAATATCGTTAACGGCCGAGTCAATTTCAAAACCCATAACGACCGGATCGTTCGGATCCTGCGCGTTAATAATGTTAAACTCCGGCCCGCTCGCCTTTGTCAAACCCAAATAAACATAACCGTTTTTATAAAAAACACTTTGAGCTTCTTCTCCGTTGTTAATTTTATGGGAAAATATCTTTAATGGATTTTTTGAAACATCAATAATTTGAAATTGTTTTGTTGTGGCGCTGGCAACATAAGCATAAGCTTTATTCACCGCGATCGCATTAATGCCAGCCATTGCCGCAGCATTATTATCAATTCTATTTATTAATAACGGCGCAACCGGATTGGCAATATCAAAAACAAAAAACGTGGAATCGGTTTTTGTGCCGGTCTTTTCCATCCCCACATAAAGTTTGTTTTTATAGACATCAATATCACCAATGGCATAAGTGCTGGACGCGCTCTCGGTAAATTGCGAAAAATCAATCACTTTTTCAATTTGGGGATTTGTCCAATCGCCGGTTAAATTGGAATCGCAAGTATCATCACCGGCAGTGGCATTGTAATCGGCGATCAGCGCTGAAATCCTCGTTTGGCGCGACCGGCCGGAAATATCCCAGTCCACTACAGCATCAACCGATTTGACAAAAAACGATTGCGGCGCGACATCAACGCGGCCATTGAATATTCCTTCCTTCGTGGTGGTTGAATTAACCAGCCGAAAATCATCGGATGCCAAAATTCTTTGGTCTTCCAGCATTTTCTGCGCCAGATCAACCGCTTGAAAATCAAGCTCGGAATCGGAAGCCATCGTTTGGCCGGAAAACGCCATCAATCCGGCGGCGGTTATCGCGCAAACCATCACCGCCAGCGCCAACATAATTTCGGCAGTTAAAAATCCTGCCTGATTTTCAAAATTATTTTTTTCAAAAACCATATTATTTTTTTTGCCAATACCGGGCCCACAGCTATTGCCAATCAATTCGGCCCGATTCATTAACCGAAATATCGGCATAATGGCCGCGATCATCTTTTAACGCAACATTTGACGAACCGGCATCGCCCGCTGGCAGAAAAAAAATGATATCAACCGGAAAAGGCGCGACAATACAAACCGCTTGATTTTCAAATTCAATTATTTCATCAAAATCGCAATCGCGCGCCGAAAAATCATCACCCTGGAAAATAATCGCTTCTTTTTTGGCCGGATCAAAATGCACTCCATGCGATTGGCCCGAAACACATCCGGCGCCAAAGCAAATTGAATTTACCGCCATTGCCCGCGCACGGCGCAAGGCGCTTAAAACCAAATCGCGATCGGCGGCAAATGAAAAAAATTCGCGGCTTTGCCCGTCAACAAACACGCAAAATCCGCAAACAGCAACTAGCAATCCAAAAACAACCAGCAATTCCATAATCGCGAATCCTTGCTTTCCGCTATCTTTGCAAAAGTTGAGTAATGCCATAAATCGGCGTAATTATTGAAACCGCCACAAACCCCACCAAAATCCCCATAAAAACCATCAGCGCCGGCTCAATACTCACTGAAAGATTTTTAGTTAAGCCGTTCATTTCATCTTCATAAATCCGAGACAAATAAATCAGCGACGAACTTAAATTGCCCGAGCTTTCTCCGGCACCGATCATCTGGCTTACCAACGGAGGGAAAATACCTTTTTCATTTTCAATCGCCCCCGCCACGGAATCGCCGCGCTTCACTGCCGCGGTAATTTTTTCAAACGATAGCCGGTAAGCCGAATTTCCCGCGGTATTAGCGGTAATCTCCAGCGCGCGAATAATGCCAATCTGCCCGGCCAGCAATAATCCCAAGGTACGGGCAAAATTGGCAATATGATAACTTTTAAACATTGCTCCCAATAATGGCAACCGCAACAAACCGCGATCAAAAAAATAACGGACGCTACGATTTTTAAACAAAAACGGCATTAGCGCCGTTGAAAAACATACTATCCCCAAAATCCACGGCCAATAATTTTGCGCCATTTGATTGGCGGCAATCAACGCGCGCGTTGTGGCCGGCAATTCGGTTTTAAAACTCATAAAAATCGGTAAAATTTTGGGGAACACATAACCGGTAAGCATAATCGTGATACCAACAGTGGCAATCAAGACAAATGACGGATAAACCAGCGCGCCATAAATATTGCGCTTCAGCTCACGCCGTTTGCGCAATTCTTCGGCCAGATAATCAAGATTTTTGGCCAAAGCGC
>CAZFZI010000063.1:0-4095 GCA_964523275.1 uncultured Candidatus Saccharibacteria bacterium | reverse complement strand
AAACGGGAAATGTTGGTGGAGATAATTGCGTTTGTTTTAATGCCCAATCACTACCATTTGATTGTGCGCCCGTTGGTTGAGGGCGGCGTTTCGTTGTTTATGAAAAAATTAAGCAACAGCTACACCGGTTATTTTAATGATAAGTATGGACGGAAGGGGATGGGAGCATTGTTTCAAAGCGTGTTTAAAGCAGTGCGGGTTGAGGGCGATGGGCAGTTTATGCATCTCGTTGAATATCTTTTTTCAAATCCGGTTGAAATTATTGATCCGGAATGGAAAAACAGGGGAGCGCAAGATGCTAAAAAGGCGATTGAATTCATCAATAACTACAAATGGTCAAGTTATTCCGATAGCATTGGCGTTAAAAATTTTCCTTCGGTAACCGCGCGTGATTTTTTATGGAAAATTTTTGGCGGCAAGGATGGTGTTGCCGCCGGTTCGCGAAATGTTAAAAAATACGTTGAGGAATGGATTAAAAACAAGCAATCTTTATTTTCCGGCTTGGCGCTGGAATAGCTTTGAACTTGGCGAGGTGTCACCTAGACAAAATTTGTCTAGGTGACACCTCGCCAAGTTATCTACAAGGTGGGGTTGCGGAGGAAAGGGGATGTGATATATAATGGTATCGTTGGGCGCGATTCGCGCGAAAAAACAGAATATCTTCTTTATGGGAGGAGAACAATCAAAGAATAAAATTTATTGCGTGCGATTATTTCTAATCCAAACATCGCCCCAAACATCGCCGGCTTTTTGATTGCCGGTTTTGTTTTGCCAAAATTAATTAAAAAATAAAAAATATGAAAACAAGCAAAAATGTTTTTGTTGGCGCGACAACTGTTGTTTTTGGTTTGTCGGTTCTTGTCGGCGGGTCGTTGTTTGCCGTGCCGGCGCGGGCCGCGTTTCCGGCGGACCAGGCGGGATTGGCCGCTTATGTGAAGCTGGATGGAGTTACCCAAGCCAATTTTAATAATGCTCTATCCAATTTTTTTGATTATGCCGAGCCATCGGGTGATACTTATATGATCGGCGTTAAGGGGTATAGCGCGAACAACAATTATTCCGGCGGTAAAATCAATAATCAAATTGATATTCATTTCTATCTGGGCGTTGACGGATGGCTGGCGGCTTATCTGTCCAAAGATGATCCCGTTGCTAAAATCGTGAACTGGGGCGATGGCGCGGAATTGGATGATACACTATTGAGGGTTGCTCTTGAAGACGCGATTGCTAAAATCGGCGGCGCGACAACTCAGACGATTCAATATTATGATTTTTCCAGCCCTGCATCTTTGAAGATGACACTGGTGAAAGAATCAAGCCCTGTCAACGCCAAAGATGCGCGGGGAAATTCGGTTAACTACAACGAATTTTCCGCGATGACGCAAGGGTCTATGAACCGTTTTTCTTGGAGTGTGGCGGCGGTCGGAACCTCTTGCGGGGGATGGGCGTTTCCCATTAATCTGTCAATTGACGGTTCTTCAATTGGTGGTGGCGGTTGTTCAAGTTTTACCTATGGCAATTATAGTCCCGTTATATTCAACGATCAAAAGAGCCATATTGTCAAGATTGGCAAGACAGATTATTTTGTGGCTGCGAACGGGGTGTTTGTTTTCATTTACGGTAATTAATAATTGCGGGGGAAAAGAGATGCGATGATGTGCGCAACAATTATGATGTGTAAGGAGATGTGCGAGGAGAGAGGTTCAAAAAGCAATAAAACAATATGAACAAAAAATTAAAAAGAATTTTGATCGTCGTTGGGTTGGTGGTTGCGGCGGTAGCGGTCGGTGCGGTAATTGTGGCGCTAATGGCACTCAATCAATTGAAAGAAATAGTAACCGCGCCACCAGCACCAATGGGGTTGGACACTCTGCCTTGCGAGCCAAAGAGTCAAGTTGAGCTTGGTTCGCCGTATACCGGCGGAGAAACTGCTGAGTTTTCAACGAACGGAAGCGATTTATATTTTATCGCGAGGTATTTTCATCATGGCGGTATTTTGGATCTTAAAAAATATACAGCAGGGATCTATGTTGGGTCATTGGAAAAAAACCAATGTGGGATACTCAAAAAAATATAGTCAGTAATGTTTCTATGGAAATTAATTTCAGTGAAGGGTATTATGGTGCGTCAACTTTGCCGGCAGGGAGATATTGGCTTTGGTCGGGGTTGGGGGATGTCGTGATTTATAGTTGCGAGGAAGGCGGGGTGAGCGATCCCAAGCCGGTGATAAGATGATTTCAGTTTCTCGGTCATGGCAAGACAAGAAGCGGATTTGCATGGGTGCGACCTGTGCAAGCTTGGATTATGCAAATTGGGAATCTGCTTGGGGCGGTGCCCGCGCGCGCGGATTTGGTTTTTTCGCGGTTTTGGGCTATATTTAATTCATACTTGCTAATCGTTTAAAGTGATGAAAATATTTGTGGATAAAACCGAAGGAGCGTTTCGGATTGGGCTGGCTTGCATGGTGGCGGCTTTGTTTTTGCCGTTTTTGGCGTGCGCCGATAGTTATGGCGATCGGGCGGTTTTTAATATTGACAAGCATTTTGACAGCGCCGGGCGCGCCCAGGCACCGGCGACTTTGGTTTGGGCGGGCGAGAAGGTTTATTTTTATGCCGATGACGGGTGGTGGAACGCGCTTGATTCTTCGGCGCGAGCGAAATATAACATTGCGTTTGGCAATCTTGACGCGGAATTTTCGCGCTATATCCGGCCCAAGCTGGTTGATCTTTTCGGCGAAAGCACGAATTTGAATTTTTCCCGCGACGGCAAGCTCACGATTTTGCTTCATCAAATGGCAAAAGATGCCGGCGGTTATATCAACACCGGCGACGGTTATTCAAAATATCAAGCGCCAACATCCAACGAAAGAGAGATGATTTATTTCAACGTCTTGTTTGTTGATTCGCCTCTGGCCAAAGCTTATTTGGCGCACGAATATGTTCACTTGATCACCTTCAATCAAAAAGATCGTTTGCGCCATGTTGCCGATGATGTTTGGCTCAATGAGGCGCGCGCGGATTATTCATCCACGATTTTGGGTTATGATGTTCCGTTTGCGGGCAGTAATTTTGACCAGCGGATAAGGTCTTTTGCGGCGGACACGGGAAAAAGCTTAACCGAATGGCAAAATGTGCCGGCTAATTACGGCGCGGTACATTTGTTGATGCAATATATTGTTGATCATTATGGCATTAACATTTTGGTTGATTCCATGAAAACCGACAACACCGGTATTGCGTCCATTGAATATGCTTTGCGCAAAAACGGTTTTGATGTTACATTTGATCAAATTTTTCGCGATTGGCTGGTTGCGTTGGCGGTCAACGATTGTCGTTTGGGAGAAAAATATTGTTATAAATATGCCGATTTGAAAGGCTTTACCATCTCTCCCAAAATAAATTATTTGCCTGCGTCTGATCAAGTGTCTTTGTCGGTGATGTATAACGCGTCCTATTTCGCGGGCAATTGGCAAAAAATTGTTGGCGGCGCCGGTGATTTGCGATTGGATTTTTCGGGCGACGCCCAAAACAAATTCATTGTGCCGTATTTGGCTTGCGATTCTGCCGGCAAGTGCGACGTTGGCGATTTGGAAACTGCCGCTGATGGCAATGCGATTTTGCGGTTGGAAGATTTCGGGCGGAAATATTTATCGCTCACTCTAATGCCGTTTGCCGCGGGCAAAACATTCGGTTTTGATGACGGCAACCAAAGCGTCCTGCCTTACTCCTTTAAAATTTCCATTCTGTCAAAAACCGTGGCAGATTCCAATCAGGCAGTGATCATAGACAATGACGGGGAAGATTCCAAGATTGCCGCGATGCTTGCGCAAATTGAAGCATTGAAAAAAGAAATTGCCCGTGTTCAGGCCATTTTGGCCGTGCGCAAAACTATGGCGGCGAACACGAGCGCCTGTAAAGCCATTGCGGCCGATCTGTATTTGGGCGCGCGGAATTATTCGCAGACGGTTTGTTTGCAGGAATTTTTGAAATCCCAAGGAAGTCTGATTTATCCGGGCGGTGTTGTGAGCGGAAATTTTGACGCGCCCACGCAGATGGCGGTAATTCGCTTTCAAGAAAAATACGCTTCCGAAATTTT
>CAZFZI010000062.1:0-4129 GCA_964523275.1 uncultured Candidatus Saccharibacteria bacterium | reverse complement strand
AATCAATCATATCCTCATTTTATTCTATTTCCTGCCAACTTACAATTTTGAAATTCGGATCAATCGCGGCAACAAAAGGCGGCGGATTATAGATAAGATTGGCATCATAATAAACCGCGGTATTGCGGTAGCCGGAGGTAACTGTTCCTCCTCCGCCAACCCATGTTTGGTTGGTCCTGCCGCTACTGATATAAGATCCGTATAAAATAAAATTCGTGCAAATGTCCCCCGGATAATGGTTCCTCGTAAAAGCGCCGGTTTGCGCAACAAAAATCCCATGCAATTCCAAATTATCTGCCGACTGCGGACCGATGTAAACACTTCCCTCGCTCACCAAAGTAAAACCATCAGAACCGTCGCTTGATGCATAAGTTATGTTGTTTTTAAGTATTGCGTCCGCATTCACATTGAGATCAACGAGGTTGGCGGTTGCCAATGCCACCTTGCCCTTTATAACGCCTTCCGGCCAAATTCTGTCTTCAACATAAATCACCGAACAAGAAGGAGGAATAACATACGTGCCGTAAAGATATTCAGAAGAAATTGAAAAATCGTCCCAGTCATAATATCCTACCGCGGGGTCATAGCCCCAAGTTGATGCCACCGCGGTAACAATATAAACCTGAACCGTCCCATTGTTTTGAAATTTGAGATGATACCCCTTGCCATTAGCATTAATGTCCGTTGATTTTGGAAAATATATCCCGCCGCCGGCTTGCGCCGCAGTTTTAATATTGCCTAAATCAACGGTAATCCCGTTAAAATCAAAGGGTGGAACCGGAAATTGAAAAAGTCCGGGGATAGAATTCGCGGTAGTCGTAAATACTCCCGGACAAACACATTGGCTGCCGGCAATATGGCATTGATTGGCTCCTGTCGGGCACGGGCTGCAACCATAGCTATAATCGCAAACCCATTCCGGCTGGCCGGATAAAAGCGCGGCACTGGAAACCAGCGATTGATTCGGACCGTCCATTCTTACGCCACCATTAGCCATAAACGGCCCATTCAGAGATTCATCGGCGCCAAACCATACTCCAGCCGATATAATCCCCGCGTATGCCGCTACCGATCTGCGTCCATAAAGCGCTCGTATCGTGCGCCGCGACGCGGGAAATTTATTGGTCCAGCCGGTGGAAGTGATGATAAAAAGTATTTGTTGTCCGCACGCTGAATTGATGTCAACCGAAATTAAGAATTTTCCAATAACATTACCGTCTTTATCGGTATAATCCTTTTCCCCAAGACAATTCGCCTGAACATTATTATTCAAGCACCAGCGATAATAGTCTATTCCTGACTCGGCGGCGTCCAACGCCTGATCGCGCGCGACTCTTTGCTCCGCATATTTAAGCTGCTGCAAAATATAACCCAAAAACGCGGAAAGCAATAACAAAAATATCGTTCCGAAAATTAAAACATAGGTAATTATTATTCCTTCATTTTTTGTTTTCCGGTTTCGCATAATCTATGTTAATCTCTGAGATTTCTTATTTGGACATATTGTTCCATCCGGTAATCGCTTGGTGATCGGTTGAGATCAACATTCACCACCATAAAAAGCTTCACCATTTTTGTATCGCGCAAGATTGCCGCATCGCCGATAATCTGATTGCCGTTTTCATCATAATAAGTGAAAACCGGCAATGTATTATTGTGCACGAACGAACTAACAATTGATATTTGTTCCTGCCCCGAGGGATATGCCGGCGGAATCCCCTCTGAATAAATAACCCCCTTCTTCAAGGTATTGTCAAGATTGGGAATTTCCTCAACGAAAGAAAAAATAAATTGGGCGCGCATTTTATGAACACCCTGCCAAGAGCAACTATAATTAACATCATCAGAGGCATCAACGGTTAATTGCAACAGACCGTCCCGCGCCTGATCTGTTATGTCAAAAGTTTGAGCCCCCTGCCAGAAGCCCGCGCACTTGCCGCATTCCCCGCTCGTTTGGCAAATCCCTCCCAGTGATACCCCATCGGCGGCGGCAATCGCATGTTCAGTCATATTTGCAAAATCACCCTCCACGGAAATTTTAACCTGTGCCGAAGTCAATAAACCGGTTTCAGTCAAAAAATCAAAAAAGGTAACGCCGCACGATCCTCCTTGGGTATTAGTTGAACATTGTAAAGTCTGCGAGCCGGAATTAACAGTGGCTAAAAAATACCTCACTCTTTCCGCACGCCCGTCGCCGTCAATATCGCTATAAAAAACAATTTGTTTATCCATTCCCATCTCAATCGGATACGCGCCGTTATCCCCGCTGATAGCTTGCCTTATTTCTTTTGTCATGCATTCAACGCCGCGGCGCGCATGGTTAACTGCCCGCGTTTGTTGCATCGCATACGCTTGTGTGCGATAAATCATCACGATTAATGCCGCGACTGCCGATAATATCAATGTAAAAACGAAAATCGCCACCACGGTTTCCACAATCGTAAACCCCTTTTTATCCAATTTAGAAGTTATAAACAGTATCATTAAATTTCATCAAGATTAATAATCGCCGTCGTTTGCCCCAACACATCAACAACGCCGGAGTAATCAGAATAACCGTCTGATTTAATTAACAAATCATAAACGCCGTTGGACAAAGGAGCAAAATAAACTTGCCCATTTTCGTCGGTGTATTGGGTATTATCATAGCCCAGTGAAACATTCGCCAAGCACACTGTCGTTGAAAAAATCGGGTTAAGACTTTGACTGTCTTGAACGGTTAACAAAATTGCGTTTTGCGATTCTAAATAAATTTTTACATTAGTTGTAACATCTGAAATCGCGCCGATCGGCTGGCTCAAAGGATCGGTTCCCGCCAGAGAAAAACCACTGCTCGGATCAACTGAAAAAGTATAATTGTCCGGGTCCATCGCCGGCAAATCAAGATGGCCCGAAACATCCAACGCTAAATCATGAGAGTATTTATAAACATCTTCTCCGCTCAAATTTTTGCCGATGGTTTTATCGCCGCGAAGATGAAACGCGGCGCTGGAAATTGAAGCGCCGCTTGCGGATGTCCATGTTAATTGCCAAAAATCAACATGGGAAGTTGCCAATTCATCGGCACTCAAAAGATTGGCTTTAATCTTAAGCCTTGGATAATCTCCGGTAGAAAGCCCCGACAACTGAATCGGAGAGCTTGTAAGCCCCTCGCTATTGCCGCCCAAATGGATGTCCGGTACCAAATCCCAATTTAATCCATTAAAAAATAATACCTGATAATTTATCGCAGTTGATTCCGGACATGAATTTGAAAAAGTAAGCTCCTTCCATGCAACCAAATCATCCGGAGAGATTTCGCTTGAAATCGCGTATCCGGCGGAAACATAAGGCGGACCGGAAAGCTTGACTGAATCATCAATGATTTGCGCGTTGCTTATATCGGAAATTTGAGACTGATCGGAAAAAGAATCGCTAAAATCGCCAACACCAACAGGAGAAAATCCATCCACGGAGATTGCCGCGACTCGATCTATTGAAAGGCTTTTTTGCGTAGATTTGCCTTCATAAACCGCAAGATCGGGATTGTCCGGCACCGCCACCTCGGAAGAATCATAAGTCCGCGCGCCGGTATAATCATTTTTTGAAACCATTATGCGATAAATTCCCAATTCAAGAGGAAATGGATAGCTACCGTTATTCGGAATTGCCGAATCAACAAAAATATTTTCCGGCATTTTATAAATTTGGATAAAAGGCGATTCAACAATCATACCCAACGAATCAAATACAGTAACTTCCAATATACCGCCCGGTTGGTTGAGGCATGTTTGCGCTTCTTGTGTTTGGCTTTCGGGAGAAATATTCGTAGAGATATTTATGCTACCGGGAAAACTATTGCCCCAAGAAACCGTAACATCCACTTTTTTATAATCCCAATCGCAAGCGTCCGCCTCGCCTGTACCGTCAGTCGGGTCAACAACATAACTCACTTCCGTGCTTATGGTGAAAGTAACACCATTAATGATTTGCGTTGCTACCGGATCAATGTCTCCGGAAACCAAAGGCAAAACCGCGTCTTTTATGCCAATTGACAAATAAGGAAATCCCCTAATTTTTTCAATCTGGGAATTGGCAATTGCCATAGCGGTAATTTTATTTTTATTCAACCCGGTAGCTTGCATTCCCA
>CAZFZI010000061.1:0-4206 GCA_964523275.1 uncultured Candidatus Saccharibacteria bacterium | reverse complement strand
GCCGCTTGATAGAGGAATCCCGCGCCCTGCGGGCGCTACCCCAGTGAGTGGTTACAAGTGGCGGAAATAAAAACGAGGGTTGCTCGCTTTTATGGATAAATGTGTATTGCATTGCAGGAGTCTAACTGCCTGCGCGTATGCGGGGCAAGGCTCCAAAATCTTCACAAACGTTTATTCAATGAAGCCGGCGGATTGCAGGCGCCAGAGTTTGCGGTAGATGCCGTTTTTTTTGCGGATCAGCGATTGGTGCTTGCCGTCTTCGGCGATTGCGCCGTTTTTGAGCACAACCACCCGATCCATTTTGCGGATGGTGGAAAGCCGGTGCGCGATGGCAATAACGGTGCGGTTTTTCATCAAAATATCCAATGCGTCTTGGATCATTTTTTCGGATTGCGAATCCAGTGAAGATGTTGCCTCGTCCAATACCAATATCGGCGCGTCTTTCAGGATTGCGCGCGCGATTGCCACACGCTGGCGTTCGCCGCCGGAAAGCTTCACTCCCCGTTCGCCCACCATGGTTTCGTACTTGGCGGGCATTTTTTCAATGAAATGGTCGCATCGAGCGGCCACTGCCGCGGCAATCACTTCTTCGTTGGCGGCATCGGGGCGGCTGTAGCGGATGTTTTCCATGATTGTGCGGTGGAACAGCGCCGGGTCTTGAGGCACCAAGCTGATGTTTTTTCGCAAGCTTTCCTGCGTGATATGGCGGATGTCTTTGTCGTCAATGAACACTGCGCCTTCAAGCGGATCAAAAAGACGCAAAAGCAATCCGGTGAGAGTGGTTTTTCCGGCGCCCGATTTGCCAACAACGGCAATTTTTTGGCCGGCATTGATTTTCAAGTTGAAATTTTTCAAAATATCGCGGCCGGATTTGAAGGCAAAACGCACATTCGCAAATTCAATTTCACCTTTGCTTTTCGCTAAATCTTTGGCGTTGGCGGCATCTTTGATCTCGTGGGGCAAGCCCATAATTTCCATCATTTCCTTGGAGTCGGCCATAGCTTGGTAGATATTGCGGAACATCCGGTTAACTCCCCACAGCTGGTAGGTGATGTTGATGATGTAGGTTTGCACCAAAACGAAAGTGCCGATGAACGCCTGGCCGTTTTGCCAAAGCCTGATGGTATAATAAAAAGCGAAAAACTCAACCGCATAGATCAGCAAATGCTCAACAGTGTTGATGGTATTTGAAAGTTGCCAAGTGAATAATGTTTTTTTGGCCTGGTCGTTGGAGACACTTTTGAAATTTTTTGTTTCGCGCTTGTAGCCGTTGAATAATTTAATGGAAATATAATTGATGATGTTGTCTGAAAGCAATCCGGTGGTGGTTGAATCAGCCGCGGCGCGCGCAATATCATATTTTATTTTCCAGCGCGAAAAAAAGAAATTTGCCGCAATCATTGCTAGCGACCAAACTGCGATAACCACGGAAATCAAGGGCGCGATAAACGCAGTGACCAGGATAGTTCCGATAAGAGCGATAATTATGGGAATGACATTAAAGACTAAAACATCCATTAGCATTTCAAAAGAAAAAGCAAAGCGGTTTACTCGTTGAACCAGGGATCCGGCAAAATTATTGACGAAAAATTTGCGTGAATGGAGCATTAAATAATCAAACGCATTTTGCTTCAATTTTGCCATTATTTTGGCGGTGCCGGCAGAGAGGGTGAAGTGAGCGATTGCATTAAATATCCAGTTAGCAAAATGAATTCCCGCAATGATAACGATTATGCGTATCAAATCGCCGGCATTGGCCGCCGGTTGCCCCAAAACGTCAAAAAAATTTTTGTAAAAAAGCGGCACGATCAATTCAATGATTTCAATGATTGCGAATGTGGTAATGCAAACCCAAAAAAGCCGCTTATGCGGCGCAATTCCCTTCCAGAATTCTTTGAATATGGCTTTTGTCGAAATTTGAGGTTTGCTTTGTTTCATAATTTAATCCTAACTCCAAAAAATAAAAATCGCAATTTTAGCCTGTCGTGCCGGAATTTTTCAATGATTTTGAAATCCATGATTTTGCGGTTATAATGAAAGCGTTGATTTTATTATATTCGCGAAATGAAGGCACCCAATAAATTCCAAGCGACTATCCGGCAAATAAGGACAACTCCGCGCGCGAGGATTTCTCTTTTCAAGAGTTTGCCGCCGGCTCAGCAAGCGCAAGCGTGTTTGATTTTGAGCAAGCACCTGGTTTATGATTTGCTGAATCGCATGGATGATTTGGAAATTGCCGCGATTTTGGAAAATTTGGATCCCGATGAAGCCACCGATATTTTGCAGCTATTTCCCAAAAACAAACAAGTTGATTTGTTGGAAATTTTGAGTTCGCGGGTTAGAAATGCCGTGGAAAAACTTTTGGGGTTTGATCCCAAAACCGCGGCCGGTTTGATGAATGTGGATTATATCCAAGTTAACGAGGACGACACTATCGCCGAGGTGGCCAAGCAGTTTAAAGTCCATGAAAAGCGCACCGGCCGTTTGCCAACAATCATTGTTTTGAAGGATGGCAATTCTGCCGGCAATTTGGCGGGTTATTTTCCCGGGCATGAACTGGGTTTTGCTCATCTCAAAGACAAAGCCAAAAAATATACCCGCAAAATTGTGACAATCCATCATTCGGCCGGTTATGAAGAAGCCATTGATATCTTCCGCGCCTATCCTCATGGCAAAATCGCGGTGCTGGGGAACAGCGGCAATGTTTTGGGAATCATATATTCCGATGATATCGCGCGGCTTTTGCGCGAACAAACCGCCGCTTCGCTGTATAATTTTGCCGGTGTTTCCAGTGAAGAAAGTGTTTTCGCGGGAGCGTCCGAAAAAATAAAATTCCGTTATAAATGGCTGATCGTGAATTTGGGAACGGCGTTTTTGGCATCATTCGTGGTGAGCTTGTTTGATCAAACAATCGCAAAATATGTTTTGCTGGCGGTTTATATGCCGATAATCGCGGGCATGGGAGGTAATGCCGGCACGCAGGCGATGGCGGTGATGGTGCGCGGCATCACGCTCAAACAAATTGATATAAAATCGTCAATGGGGGCGCTGAAAAACGAAGTGATTTCGGGGTTTGCCAACGGCGCGATTAATGGCGCGCTGGTGGCGATGGTGATTTTATTTTTCAACCGCGATCCCCTTTTGGCGTTTGTGCTGTTTTCGGCGATGATTGTCAATTTGGTGGTTGCCGCCGCCGCCGGCACAATGGTGCCGCTTTTGATGGCGAAACTGGGCAAAGATCCGGCGGCGTCGGCTACGATTTTTATCACCACTGCCACCGATGTTCTGGGATTCTTCGTCTTTCTCGGTCTGGCAACTCTTTTGCTCCCATAATTGGAATTCAAAAAATGTATATATTCAAATATATACATTAAAAAATTAAAAAACAGGGGTTATTTCCCTGTTTTTTGCTCGCCGGATGGTGTTTTGCGCCAGAGAAGATAGGAATAGGCTACTAGATAGATTGAAGCGGCGATTAAAGCGACGACAAGCCACAAAAAATAGGCGTTATCAAAGAATATCGCGGCCAAGCCGGCGATGGCAAAAATTTTGAAAATTTTCGCACCCAGCTTGTTGGTTTTGTTCCAGACCAAATCGTTAGAAATTGTCCATGGGGTGCGCACGCCGATGAACCAATTGCGCTTTGAGTTTTTCATCAACGCACTGGCAAACCAAAAGACTGCCGCTATCGCCGGAATTATCATTTTTGTCATATCAAATTCAAAACCAAGATTCCACGCGATTGTAAGGCTGTGAATGTAGAACGAAAACATGGCGATAAACAAAATGAAGTTATTGTAATAACCGCGAAACTTGGCAATATTATTTTTCAGCGGATCAATTTTGGGAACAACCGTCATCAACCCGATTGCGAGCGTTGTGATTATCGGCAACAAAAACAATCCCCAAAATTTGCCCATATATCCGTTTGCCTGCCCTTCAATTCCCCAATGCGTCGCCATAACCTCGGGCATTCGCGGATATAAATACGCACTTATCGCAAAGCTTGCCGCCACAACCAACCATAGAATGAAATTTTTATTCATAATTTTCATCATTTTATTGTGTAATTTTGGGCGGCAAAATTATATTGTTCAACAAAGATTTTTTTGAATGGCACAATTAAATTCAATTCATAGAAAACGATAATTGCTTGGCGATATTCGTTTTCATCAACGCTGCGATAGGATAATGGCGGGTTATTGT
>CAZFZI010000060.1:2149-4241 GCA_964523275.1 uncultured Candidatus Saccharibacteria bacterium | reverse complement strand
AGGCCGCACTTGGCAAAACGTCAATTGAAGAGGTTTTGCGCGTAATCACCGAATAAATTTTGATTGTCGCAAGCTGATGTAAGATCAGAAAAATTTATATGTTTGTTGAGTATCGGATATCCGGAAATTTTGGTTTTTGATTCAACTAACTATCTGTAAAAATTTTCTAATTTTTACAGATTTTTCGTATGGTTTTTTTATTCAATTTTACGAATAGTATTGCGTAACATATTCGGCAACAGACTTATTAAAAATTTTTTACTCATTTTGCCCATACATTGATAGAGCGCTTGCAAAATAGTATCGGTTATCCGATAATATATGTATGGAGGCAAAATCCGCTGATTTTATATCTTTGAGAGACGCGGCTTTAACCTGCGGCCATTCGCAGGAGTATTTGAATTTGCTGGCATGCAAGGGGTATTTGAAGGCCGTAAAAATCGGGCGGAATTGGGTAACAACACAAGAATGGCTGCAAAACTATTCGCAAAGAGTCATGAAAAAGAAAACACACTCAACGCAAGATAGAGCTCCAATGCTTATTGCCGAAGTTCCGGTGTCAGGGAAACCTGCTCCAAAGAACGTGGCGCAAAAAATACCGCCTAAAAATTTGCCGGCTAAATCGTCATCACAACATTTTGCGCTATCATTGCCAACGAACCGGTTTGCGGCTTTTGCCTGTTTTATAATTTTTTCCATTGTTTTAATGAGCGTTATGCTTTTTTCTCAAGAAGAGATTTTAACCGCCGGATTTGTTGCCGGAATTTCGCGTGTTGCCATGCCGCAGGAAATGATCCGGTTTTCGGATTTTGGCACGCGAAGCAAAAATCTTTTTGCGTCGCTGGAGCAAGCCGTTCAGAAAACAAAAGATTTTTTTTCCGGGGTTTGGCGCCGGAATTTTGCCGGAATTTTTAATTTTTTATTTCGCGGTAAAACCGAAATTGTTAAAATCTCGGAAACCGAATTGCCCGCGATTGACAAAACCGTTTTGCAAAACAGCGCCGATGTTTTGGAGGGCAATTTGCTGGGCGACGCGTGGCAAAGAATGGACGAATTTCGCGCCGAGTTTGGTTTGTCGATTAAGAATGACGCCGAGACAGCCGGGCGAGGAATGGTGGTGGTGCCGCTTTCCGGAGATGGAGATGAAGAGTTGATAAAAGCAAAAATTCAGGAATCATTCTCTGACGAAATAACCATTGATCCGACTGATGAAAATTCCGGAATTATTACACCGCGATTTAAAGATAGAGATGGAGGCGGATACATGTATATGATGGTGCCGGTTAACGGCAAATAATTTTTTAAAATTATTTCTTGCGTTGAAAATTGATTTGAAGAAAAATGAAAACAATATTTAAAATTATGATCATGGCGGCAATCATGACGGGGATGTTTCCTTGCCGGGCGCATGTGATGTCCAGCCAAAATTACCGGATTAACGTTGATTCAATCAATATTGGCGGCGGCAAACAAGCTTCGGGAAATTATAGAAATGAAAACACCGCAGGTGAAATTGCCACCGGAATTTCCAGCAGTATAAGTTATAAAATGTCGGCGGGTTATCAAGCAATGTGGGATTATCCGCCCGGGCTGGCGTTTGTTATCAGCGACAACACGGCTGATTTGGGGATATTGAGTATTATCGGCGCATCAACGGATACCACTTCTTTTTCCGTTTCCACCAACGCGGTTGGCGGTTATGTCGTGTGCATCAGCGGTGATACCCTAACCTTGAATGTCGGCGGGCATGACATTGACGCTTTAACCGGTCAGACTGCGTCGTCGCCCGGAACGGAACAGTTCGGAATCAATTTGGTTGCCAATTCCAATCCGAGTGTTGGCGCGAATCCTTCGGGAGGCCGGGGAGTTGCCGCGTCTGATTATGACACGGCCAATCAATTCAAATATGTTTCCGGCGATACAATTGCTTCCGCCGATATTTATTCGCAAAATACGGATTTTATAATTTCTTATCTGGGGAACATGAGCAATGCCACTGCCGCCGGAAATTACAGAACGAATCTCACGCTGATCGCCACTGCCAAATTCTAATTCAACAGACAGAATAAAATAATAGATAAAAATATGAAAA
>CAZFZI010000060.1:0-2049 GCA_964523275.1 uncultured Candidatus Saccharibacteria bacterium | reverse complement strand
AAAAATATGAAAAAAATAAAAATCATTAAAAAATTAACCGCGATTTTTATGGTTGCGGTCATGATAGGATTGTTGCTACCGGCGCAAACCCGTGTTTTTGCCGGAAGCTTGGCCGATGCCCGCGTGTATCTGAACACCTTGGATCCTGATCAAAGTTCGGGCGTTGAGATGATAATACTTTTGAAGCCGTCCACTACCGATACCGAAGCCAAGATACAAATCGAGTTTCCCACCGACAGTACCAATGATGATACAAAATGGTGTCGTAATGCCACCACGGTAACCGTGGCCGCGGATGCTACCAAAGAATCGGCAACGGAATTGCCCGGCAGTTTGTCGGCGTCTTGCACCCAATCGGATGATGTGATCATCATTACCGGAGTTACGGATTTATCGGTTGGAACAATGTATGGGGTAAAGCTTTCCGGAAGCAATATCGGCACCGGCTTGGCCGCGACCGATGGCATGATTACGATCTCAACATTAACTTCGGGCGATGCTACGATTGACAGCAAATCAATCGCGGTGGATATTATTTCCAGCGACGCGGTTTCGGTAACCGCGGCAGTGAATCCGTTTTTGACTTTTGCAATTACTGACGCGGCGGTGGATTTGGGAACGCTCACCAACGTGTCCACGGGTTCGGATACCGCAACCTTTACCGTGGCAACTAACGCGGGATCGGGATATGTCGCGGATATTTCCGGAAGCACTCTAACTAACGGCGATTCCGACACAATCACCGCGATCGGCGGATCAAAAACCACCTCTTCAACCGATAGCGAGCAATTCGGACTTAATTTAAAAGACAATGCCACTCCTGATGTCGGTTCCGAGGCTTCGGGTGGTTCAGGCGCGGCCGCCGGAGAATATGCAACGGCGGACAGCTTCGCGTTTCAAAGCGGCGACACGATTGCGTCCGCTTCCGGGCCGTCAAATACCACGACTTTCACGGCATCTTTCATTGCCAATATTGCGGGAGCGACCGAATCAGGGGCATACGCTACGACATTGACTTTGATTGCCACCGGAAAGTTTTAATCATTAGGCGCGGAATCCGCCAATTAAAAAAATGAAAAAGATTTTATTTGCCGCGATACTTGCAGCGGGGGGATTTTTGCCGGCGTTCAATGTTTTAGCAATGACTGTTTCGCCGTCTATTTTTGAGTTTGGCGGTGATCCGGGGAATGTTTTAACGCAAACGATCAAAATATTCAACGAAACCGGCAGTCCGGTGGATCTGTATACTTCCGCGGCGGATTTTACCGCCAAAGAAGGTGAAGAAGGATCGCCGGAATTTTTGCCGCCAGTTGGAGAAAATATCGGTTTGTCGTCATGGATTGAAATTGAATCCGGGCCGATTACGGTGATGCCTTTGGAGCATAAAACGGTATCATTCGCGATCAATATTCCCCAAAACGCGGATCCGGGCGGCCACTACGCGGCGGTATTTTTTGCCACTCAAGCGCCGCAAACACAGGGATCAGCAGTGGGATTGGCGGGTAAATTGGGCGCGCTTGTTTTGTTGACGGTTTCCGGAGATATTAACGAATCGGGCCGAATCGTTGAATTCGGACTAAAAAACCCAAAGATGTTTTATGATCGTCTGCCGGTGGAGTTTTCATTGTTGTTTGAAAATTCCGGAACTGTTCACTTGAAACCCCAGGGAGAAATTACGATCACGAATTTTTTTGGCCAAACCGCCGATAGCATTTTATTCAATCGAGAAGAAGTAACGGGCGGCAAGAATGTTTTGCCCGATACCCGGCGGCATTTGGACGCGGTTTGGACGCGCGGCCCGATGGAAAGCGAAAACAATAATTTTTTGCAAAAAGCGAACAATGAGATTGCCAATTTCGCTTTGGGGCGGTATAGGGCCGATTTGGTTTTTGCTTACGGCACACAGGGGCAAATCGCGCGTGCCAGCGCGGTGTTTTGGGTGTTTCCCTGGCATTTGATGTTGGTGCTGGCAGTTGCCGCCGGAATTTTAATATTTTTGGCGATTGCCGCGATCAGAGGATACAATAATTGGATTGTAAAACGGGCATT
>CAZFZI010000059.1:0-4246 GCA_964523275.1 uncultured Candidatus Saccharibacteria bacterium | reverse complement strand
TTGTCCAAGAATGCCAACTCAATTTTGTATTGGGCGATTGTCTTCAAATCGGTTAGCGGAGTATTGCAATCGGGACAATTGGCAATCGGATATTCTTGCGTCTTGGTGATTTCGTTCTCGCTCGGAATCGGCTTGCGATAGCTGTCCGCGGGTCTTGGCTTTTTTTGCGAATCATTGTTGCCACTGTCTTTCTTCTTGTTTTTCTTTTTGCCGAAAATCTTGATCTCCAAATCTTCAATGCGGAGTTTGAATTTTTCAATGATTGCCGCTTGCGCTTGGATAATCTCGCCCTGCTGTTTGACAATCAGGCGCAGTTCGCGATTTTCTTTTTCCAGCTTTTCGATCCTTTTCCGGGCAATCGGGTAAAGCCGCTCCAGATTTTGGAGGCGGACAAACCGTTGTTTAATTTCTTGATCGGTTAAGCGCATCATACGGCTTGATTTTTGCAATCATTGGGTCGGGTTGTCAAGTTTAGTTATCCCCAGTGAGTGGTTACCTTCACGATCTTCCGCGCCGCTTGACCCAATTTATCGTCATAAGGATAAACCGCAATCAATTTCTTCTTTTCCATATCGTTTAAAATAATCCAAAATTCGCGCGCAAGGGTTGGCGCGATCGGCCGAAAATTTTGTTTTGAACATCGCCAAACATTCGCCCACCGCGGCGACAATCCGCTCGGCATCGGGCGCCATTTTGCCATAACCGTATTTAGCCATAAATTCCGCGTTGCGCTCCTCTTGCCCCGGAATCGGATCGGTCATAATTATTTTTTTCCCCAAAGCCAAACATTCCGAAATCATCAACCCGCCGGGCTTGCCCACCACCACATCGGCGGCTTTCATATATTCGTCAAGCCGATTGGTCCAATTGAGCAATTTGAAATTTTTCCGGCGCGGAATAATATCTTTTATTTTTTTATAAAGGTCATTGTTGCCGCCGCATACCATAATCAAATTTACCGGCTCGTTTGTTGCCAGCAGTCCTTCCAGCGCCGGCACGACAAAATCTTTTGACAAACGGCTTACAAACAAAACTGTTTTAAAATTATTTTTGAACCCTAATTTTATTTTTATTTTCTCTTGATTATAATTGCCATAAAATTTTTGGCTCACCGGCATTCCGGTAACTTCAATTTTTTGTTCATCAACGCCAATCCGCACCAAATCATCTTTCACTTCGGAAATCGCCACAAAATAACGGTCAATCAATGGTACATTATAATATGAATGGCCGTGATAATCGGTAACCACCACCGCCATTGGGATTTGCGGAAACAATTTGCGGCAAGCCGGCGCCATCATCGGCGCGGGCATAACGTTGGTGAAAATAATTCCGTCAGCGGCCTGCTTCTTGACATAACGGCTCACCCGGCGATTAAACAACCTCTGAAAGCCATTAACCTTGCGAAATGCCGAAGATACCATCCCCTTGTCAAATGTTTCATAAACCGCGCCCCAAACAGCGGGCAAGTGATCGTTGGTAATATCATAAAATATCTCAAAAAACTTGCCCAAACGCGGTTCAATTTCGCAAAGATCAACATGACATATTTTAAGTTCGGGCAAATTGTTCTTGGCATATTCTTCCAGCGCCCGCGCGGCTTTAATATGCCCCCATCCGGTTTTCATTGACACCACCAAAATTTTTTTCATAATTCGCGGTTTATATTATACCTAATCAACCATGCCGGTCCATCTTGTCTCTTTCCTGCAAATACAAAATCAAATTCGCTTCGTCTTTTGGATCAATGCCTTGCGCCAAAAGCTTCAATGAAGAATTAAAGACCTTCCTTTTGGTTTCTTTTATTTTGTTAACCACCTTCTTGTTGAGCAAATGATCAACATCATCGTCTTTCCAAGTTTCAGCCAGCAATTCCCGACGCACCCATTCAAATGACATCGCCCACAACAGTTTGGTCTTGGCTTCGCGGTTGTCCGCGATAAAATACACTCTCCCCCAATAGAGTTTGTTGTTTTGATCCGTCTTGAATTTTTCCTTAAATATTTTCATTTAAAAATCTATGCTCCATTTACAAATTTTGCTTGTTATTTGAAATTTGTTATTTGTTTAGGATTTAGAGTTTAGTGCTGGAGATTTGGAACTTCCGCGACATCAGGTCTATAGCGGTGTGTTTCCGTGCTTGCGGGCAATCTTGGGTTCACGCTTGGTTAAAAGCGATTCTGCCAATTTAATCAAAATCGTGCGCGTGTCTTTGGGATGGATCACTATATCCACCTGCCCCAGCTTGGCCGCGGCAAACGGATTGATAAACTCCTCCAATTCTTTGGCTTTTTGCGTTTCAACCTTGTCCGGATCCTTGGCCTCGGCAATTTCGCGATGGTAGATTATCTTGGCCGCCTGTTGCGGTCCCATCACCGCGATTTGCGCCCCGGGCCAGGCGATTACTCTGTCATATCCCAATTGGCGGCTGGCAAGAGCGATATAGGCTCCCCCAAAAGCCTTGCGCAAAATCACGCTGATTTTGGGCACCGATGCCTGGGCGTAGGCATACAAAACTTTGGCACCATGCCGGATAATACCGCCATGTTCCTGGTTTGTTCCGGGCAAATAACCGGAAGTATCCACCAAATTTATCAACGGCAGATTGAACGCATCGCAAAACCGCACAAACCGCGCAATTTTATCCGAAGAATCAATATCCAAAACGCCCGCCATAATTTTGGGCTGATTGGCCACCACGCCCACGGGATAGCCGTTTAATCGCGCAAAACCAACAACCGCGTTGGGCGCGAATTCCGGCTGAACTTCAAAAAACGAATTGCCGTCAAATATCTCCTCAATCACCGCCTTCATATCATACCCCTTGGTTTCATCTTCGGGCACAATCTCCAAAAGCTTTTGGCTATTTTCCTTTTCAAAAAGTTCGGCCAAAATGCTTTTTGACCGCGGCGCGGCGTCAATATTGTTTTGGGGCAAATATCCCAAAAGTTTTTTAACTCCGGCAAAACATTCTTTTTCGGCAGCATAACGGAAATGCCCGCACCCGCTTTTGGCGCAATGCGCGTTCGCGCCGCCCAAAGCATCCAGCGTCACTTCCTCGCCGGTAACTTTTTTGATCACCTCCGGGCCGGTGATAAACATCTGTGAAAGATTATCGGTCATAAAAATAAAATCCGACAATCCGGGCGCGTAGCACGCGCCGCCCGCCGACGGACCCGCAATCACCGATATTTGCGGCACCACGCCTGAAGCCTTGACCATAGCGTTGAAAATTGCCGCGTAACCATCCAGGCTGGCAACGCCTTCCTGAATGCGCGCGCCGCCTGAATCAATAATACCGATAACCGGACATCCCGTCTGGCGCGCCATTTCAATAACTTTAACAATTTTTTTGCCGTGCATTTGGCCCAGCGATCCCCCCATTTTGGCAAAATCCTGGCTGTACACGCACACCGGCCGACCGGCAATCTTGCCAAATCCAGCAATCACCGCATCCCCGGCAACCCTCTTTTTGTCCAGCCCTAATTGTGAAAAACGGGTCTGCACCAACGAATCAAGCTCCACAAAACTATCATCATCCAAAAGCGCGCCAATTCTTTCGCGCGCAGAAAGCTTTCCCTTCTGATGCTGTTTTTCAACCAGCGCCGAATCTTCCAATTCGGACAAATGCTTGTTCAACTGTTTAATCTCTTTTTCAAAATTCATAATTTTATTCAAATTCTAAATTCTAATTTCCAAATCCTAAACAAATTCAAATTTCAAAATCAAAAATAAAACAATAAATAAAAACAATACGTTTTTTGTTTTAGAGCTTGAACTTTGGATTTTGAATTTGTTTAGGATTTAGGACTTAGTGCTTAGGGTTTTATTGGCTGATTGCTTTAAAAACATTCTGCAACTGGATTATAATCTGTTCCAAAAGCGCGCTATTGTCAACCTCCGCCGCCAACTCCATTTTAAGCGATGTGGCGGTTTTTTCCAACTCCGGCGACAATTCCCCGATATTGGCATTAACGCCAATACCGATTACCGACGATTTCACCTCTCCGGAAATGACGTTTTCCATCAATATCCCGCAAATCTTTTTGCCGTTCAAATAAACATCATTGGGCAATTTAATCATCGGCTCAACCCCGAATTGTTCCTTGACCGCGTTGGCGACGCAAAACGCCGCCAAAATCGTGGCAATCCGCAAATCTTCAACATTGCTTTTGGGCAAAATCACCGAAAAATAAAGGCCGCCTTCAGGTGAAGCCCAAACCCCGCCCTTGCGGCCGTACCCGCC
>CAZFZI010000058.1:0-4581 GCA_964523275.1 uncultured Candidatus Saccharibacteria bacterium | reverse complement strand
CCCCGCTTTCACCCGCCGAAGCACTTTTTTTGAAACAAAAAAGCGCGAAGGCGGGCTTCGCCCCTTCGGCTCGGTTTCAGCGGGCGAGGCCCGCCAATTAGGCGACGAATTACTATTCGTCTGCCTATATTCAAAATCCAAAATGCATTTCGTCTACATTCTAAAATGTGCCGATGGTGATTTGTATATCGGTTGCACGGAAAATATTGAAGAAAGATTGAATCGCCACAATACTGGGCAGGTACTGGCAACAAAAACAAGATTGCCGATTGAATTAATTTCATATTTTGCCATCCCCGACAAATACAAATCCTTTGAATTTGAAAAATATCTAAAATCCGGCTCCGGCCGGGCGTTCATCAATAAGCACTTAATTTAACCTATTTATTTCTCAAAAACAGTTCTAATGTTTTGAATACTCACCACAAGCTGTTGTCCGTGATCCCCAAATTATTGACAATACCATAGAGATATGGTATTGTTTTGTTGAGGTTAACTATGAATGAAGCAGAAAAACTCAGAAAAAGCCACAGAGGACCATCTGGCCGGATTGCGTTGCCTGGAGACTACGGGAAAAAACTTCCAGTGAACATTAAGAAGGGCGAAATAAAGACCGATGCACAACCCAAAAAAGAAAAACCAAGGCGTTCAGTTGCTTACGATTCACTTGTTGCCCGGGGGTATAAATCCTGGGCGTTGTTTGAGAGGCGTAGCATGCAGAGAGACCTTCTATATACGACTCTAGGAGAAGATGAGTATGATATTGTGATGTTGCAAGGGGTTAATGAGGATGGAACTTATATGGACGGTCGGCGGCGCGATCAGAAAATCCTCGTTATGATTTTACCTATTTTACCTAACAACGAAGATCAGGGCGGAAAGGCTTAGGCCGATCCGCCATTAATTTTAATATACAGCAATTAATAGAGTGAGCGAATTTGATTAATTGAGTATTTTTTCAAATCCAGAACGTAAATATACTCTTTCTGTTGCCGGACAATAATTTTAATCCTCGGGCACACTCGCCACAAGCTATTCTCTACAACCCCTTGCCAACCCAAAAAATCCTCGTTGAGAGGATTTTTTGGGTTTTGCGCCACAGGCAGTCTATTTTTTGAGTTCCTTGTGCTTGGTGTGTTTGCGTTCAATTTTGCAAAATTTGCTCAATTCCAGCTTGCCTTCCATGGTTTTGGATTTGTGGCTCCGGTAATTGATGCTTTTGCAGGAAGCGCATTGAAGCTTCACAAAAGGTTTCTTTTTTGTTGCCATATTTCAAATTAAAAATGTAAATATCAAAGATCAAAACGACGATGCAAAAATTAAAATGAAATAATTTTTAAATTTATTAATTTTTATTTTTAAACTGTCGTTTTTAACTTTGATTTTTCAATTTTGCATTTTTATGAGCCCGAGAGAGGAGTTGAACCTCCGACCTACTCCTTACCATGGAGTTGCTCTGCCTCTGAGCTACCCGGGCATTTCAAATTGAAAATGTAAATATCAAAAATTAAAATGACGATGCAAAAATTAAAATGGAATAATTTTTAAATTTATTATTTTTCAATTGTCATTTTTCATTTTGATATTTCAACTTTAAATTTTTTATGTGGGCTGGGAGGGATTTGCACCCCCGAAGGCAGAGCCACCGCGTTTACAGCGCGGCCCATTTGGCTACTTTGGTACCAACCCTTTGCTCTTTCAAACAAATTGTATTATAACGAATTTCAACAAAAAAACAAGGCTTGGCGCGGATGTATTGCCAAAGCCGCGCGGTTTGGTAGAATATACCGCACATACATATAAAAACAAAAACATGGATTATAATCGTTGGCAGGTGGTTTTTGGCGCGCTTTTGATTCAAATCAGTTTGGGCGCGATATATATTTACAGCGTTTTCAAGCCGGCGCTGGCAGAGCGTTTTCCGAATTGGTCGGCGGTTGATTTGGCATTGCCCGCGCAGGCGGTTTTGGCGGTTTTTGCCTTGAGTATGATCGTTTCGGGCAAAATTCAGGACAAGATCGGACCGCGAAAAACCGCGATTGCCGGCGCGGGCTTTTTGCTGACGGGAATGTATGTTGCCGCCAAGGCGCAAACTTTGGCGCAATTTGTTTTCGGATTTGGTGTTTTGGGGGGCATTGGCATCGGCGCGGCCTATGTTTGCCCCATCGCGGCATGCGTTAAATGGTTTCCCGACAAGCGTGGATTTATCACTGGCTTGGCGGTGGCGGGATTCGGTGCCGGAGGATTGATATTCGCGCCGCTGGCGAGTTATTTTATCACCAAGATTGATGTAATGGCAACATTGTTTTATTTGGGGTTAATCTATTTTTGCGCGATTGTTATCGGCGCGCGATTCTTGAAAGTGCCGCCAGCAGGATATTACCCGGCAGGCTGGGCGCCACCCGCACAGAACGTGGCCGGCACAAAGATTGATTTCTCCGCCAAGGAAATGATAAAAACCCGCCGTTTTTGGATTTTGTGGGCCACTTATTTTGCCGGCACCGCGGCCGGATTGATGATTATAATGAACATTGTAAGCGTTTGGCAATCAATTGCCGCCGCGGATTATTTGAAAAGTAATAAGATAATTTCGGATGTTTTTTTGACTGCGGCAATCGCGGCCGGCACCGCGGCGGTGATGGCGGTTTCGGTGTTGAACAGTTTGGGCCGGATTGCTTGGGGCAAAATATCCGACAAATTCGGGCGCGAAAAAATCTTATTAGCAATCTTTCTGGTTTGCGCCGCGTCAATGATATTATTGGGTTTCTCGTCGTCTTTTTCGGGCTTTATTTTTGCTTCGGGCGCCATCGGTTTTTGTTTTGGCGGGTTTTTAGCGCTCTATCCGGCCGTCACCGCGGACTATTTTGGCACCAAAAACATTGGGGGCAATTACGGCTTGATGTTCACCGCCTATGGCGCGGGTGGCTTGCTTGGTCCATGGCTGGCGCCCAAACTTGCTTCAATTGAAGTAGTAAGTTATGAAACTGTTCAGAACGGCGAACCAATAACCAAAACTCTTGAAGTGGCAAATTACACCACTCCTTTTTTAGTTGCCGCAGTGCTATGTGTTATCGCAGCATTTTTAACATTCCGCTTTCTCAAATTTTTCAGATAAACAAATGTTGTTTTCTTTTTTTTGAGATGTGTTTGTATAAAAAAAAGGAAGGCCTCTCTCCTTCCGCCTATCATATCCATACCGCCTCGCTTTGCGAATAATGCCCAAAAAGCCAATCGGTGGTTTCTTTATTGCCCAAATTCAAAACATTGAGAATGATTTTTCCTCGATTATAGCATAAAATAAGGGGTATTAAAAATAAAAAAACACCCATTGGGGCGCCTTGCGAATGTTTATTTTCGAAAAATATCCTCGCTCAATTTTGACTGGCGCAAAATTGAGCAGAATGTTCCGTATAAAATTTCTTTGCCGTGGATGGGCACAATCACAACCAGCGAGGGCGAGCCTCGTTTGCAATATTTGGCATGACTGCCCTTTTGGGAAACAAAAACAAAACCGTTTTCTTCCAATGTTTTAATAACCTTTTTTGTGGTTATGGGATTAGGCATTGGTTAATGTTAACGAAAAAACATCCGGCCGTTCCACTTTGTTAATTTGAGAAATATCCTGATCCTCAAAATACAGTTCCAGCGCCTCTTTGAGGTTTTCCATCGCTTTTTTCTTTGTTGCGCCAAAGCTGGCCACATCAACATTAAGACACTGGGAAACATATTGCTTTCCCTCCTTCCAAACCGCGGCTTTTAAATTAACTTTTTTCATTATTTTGATTTTACAATTGAATTTTAATTTATACCCTTATCCTACCAAAATTCCTTTTCCCGTCAATTTTTCCATGCCTGTGTTTGCATAAAAAAAGAATGTAAATCCCGCAAGTGCGAAAAATACAATCAAAATTTGTATTTTTATTTTTTAATTTTGACATTTATTTGACATTGGAAATTGGAAATTTCGTCATTTCAAAGAAAAAAACAACTTTAATAAGTTGTTTTTTTCTTTGAGCCAACAATTTCTTGAAGCTGTCTTGGACTTTCAAAATCGGTTTCTTAGAGACGAACCGATCAGCGTCTTAAAGTCAAGAGAAGAATTCTCGTCTCTCGACTGAAGCCGACACTCAAAAATGTAAATTAATTGATCCACGAGCAGGTTCCCCTACCCGTGCCTTGTTCATGTATCTCCCTATGTCGCCATAAGGCATGGACTATATCATCATCCTTTTTTGGAAAATCTTTCGTTCAAGGTTTTAGTTTTTCTTGGATGCCACGAATTTATCGTTTCAACGAAATTTCGCTGGCTTTTGGCAAGAATAAATATTCGCCAGTAATAAGGATCAACTCTTTGGCTGGGATTATGAATTTTACCACTCATAATTCCAAGCTCTTTGAGCATTTCCTTTAACTTTTGTATTTTATCCTTGTCTTTTTGCACCAATTGAATATAGAATCTTGCATCCTTACTTTTCGGGATGCCGCCTTCGGTGTCAAAGAATCCCCTGATATAACAGATTCTTTCCCCTTTGGTTTTCAGTTTCAACGGATTGAATTTAAAATCCAAGAAATTGGCCAAAG
>CAZFZI010000057.1:0-4627 GCA_964523275.1 uncultured Candidatus Saccharibacteria bacterium | reverse complement strand
TGCCGATACAGAGACCTATGTCTCCTTGAACATGCCCCGTGGCGTGCAGGTCCATATCGGTTTGATAGCTGTAAGCTTTTAGTTCTCTACCATTGGTGCCTCCGTCAAGACGCAATTGTCCTTCGGTGACACCGCTGTTATGAAACTGTATTCCTGCTTTTTTTCCAGTGCCAGCAGTATTTTCTGCCAGCGAAAGAGTGTAATCGCTGCCACTGCAACATTCTCCTGCTTGGTCGCGAGAGATATTAGTTTGCCCAAGGGTTACGCCTCCGGTTGAATCATTGATTATAAATGGCCTGAGACTGTTCCAACTTCCATATTGATTACCCGAATCCGTGAATAAAAGATAAGTATTTGCCCCGTCGTTGCGCCAAATCGCGCCGTAATTACCATGCACCATCCTAACCTGTCCGTAGCCTGCGTCCAGAGTTGATTGCAGTTCGCCCTTTAACTTTAAGGCTCCGCTTTTTTCTTGCGTGGCGGCCCCGGTGTTTATTGGCGCATCAGCATTGTTGCCAGGTGGAGTTGAACTTGGCGCGGTCCATGCAAGAACCAAATAACTTATTGCGCCCGAGAAAACCAGAACTCCGACTGACAGCGCCAATCCCTTGGCGAAATTTGTGTGTTTCATTGTTTATTATTTATAAATTACCTATCTATAGTCTTTATTATAACTGAAATATATTAAAATAAAAATAAAAGTTATCCACACCCGGTAGTGAAAATTCGGCTATCCCACCATTAGGCGGGATAACACGGCAAGGCCGGCCGAATTTCTACTACCGGGTATGCCCGGAAAATTTTGTTTTCTTCGTACTTTACTTTATAATAAAATTATGGAAATAGAATGTAAAAAAATATGAAAACAACAATCAGTGTTATTAAAGCGGATCTGGGCGCGATCGGCGGGCATATCAAACCATCGCTTGTGTTGCTTGACGCGGTTACCAATCATATCAAATCAAAAAGCAAGGGAATTTTGATTGACTGGCGAGTGTCGCATACCGGCGATGACATTGCGATTTTATCAACCCACACCAAAGGCGTTGCCAGTGAAAAGGTGCATCGGCTTTGTTGGGATGCGTTTGTCGCGGGGATGAAAGTTGCCAAAGACCAAGGATTATATGGCGCGGGCCAGGATTTGTTGAAGCTTGATTTCAAGGGCACGGCGAAGGGTTTGGGGCCGGCGGTGGCGGAAATGGAATTTGAAGAAAGAGAGGCGGAACCATTTTTGCTGATTGCCGCGGACAAAACCGATCCGGGGGCGTTTAATTTGCCGCTGTATTTGTCATTTTGCGATCCGATGCATAATTCCGGTTTGGTGATTTCATCGCAAATCCGGCAGGGCTATGTGTTCCGGATTATGGATTTGTCTTGCATGGACGGAGAAAAATTCATTGAATTAAAATCTCCCGAGGAGATATATGACATTGCGGCTTTGTTGCGCGATCAGGAAAGATTCGCGATTGAATCAATCCGCGCGCGCGCCGGCGGCGAACAAACGGTCGCGGCGAGCACCACGCGCCTGCATAATATCGCGGGCAAATATGTTGGCAAAGACGATCCGGTGATGATTGTTAGGACACAGAAAGATTTTCCGGGATCGGGAGAGATTTTGTCGCCTTATTCAATAGGACATCTTGTTGCCGGTTTTATGCGCGGGTCCCACCATGGGCCATTGATGCCGGTCAAACAGAATTCAAGTATTTCTTTCTTTGACGGACCGCCCATTGTAAGCGCCGCGGCTTATAGTATTCATAACGGGAAATTGACCGAAGCGGCCGATTGCTTTGACCAGCCTTATTGGGATTATGTAAGGACGCAAATTTCTCAAAAAGCGCAAGATATCCGGCGGCAGGGGTTTTTTGGTCCGGCGATGCTGGGAATGGGCGAATTGGAATACACCGATGCGGCGCACACCTTGAAAAATTTGGAAAAAAGGTTTAATATCAAAAAGTGAAGCGGTTTTGCCGCGGACTTTTTGAGAAACAAAATGAAAATTAATATCGGGGTTTTAATCGGAATTTTGTTGCTCGCGGTTCTGGCGGTTGCCGCATTTTTGAGATTTTCGTTGCCGGCGGGGTCGGTGCAAGCATTTGCCGATCGTTCTGTTTATGAATTGGATGATATGTTGGAGGTGATTGTGCGAAACGATTTTGGTCGGGAAGTTTGCTTCTCTTCTTGTTATCCTTATCTAATGGAAAGGCAAACTCAAGACGGAAGCTGGGGGGAATATGTCTATGGCGATTGCGGCTATGAAGATCAGGCGGCGGATTGCGTGCCGCCGCGCGGCGCAAAAAAATTCCGCATCTTTCTGGCGGATGCCGGCATCGGCATCCATCGTTTGAAATTGCCTTTGTGTTTTGATTGCGCGGGGGAAAGTTTCAACCCTGAACAGGCGGTTTATTCCAACATTTTCAATATTCAAAAATAATAACCATTAACCTATTTTCTCTCTGCGAAGAATAGAAAAATTATGTTAACACTTAACGCAAAAACAAGAACCCAGCAAGGCCGGCAAACACGGGAATTGCGCCAAGAGGGGTTGATTCCCGCGGTTTTGTATGGTCCGGGAATTGAAAACAAAAATTTGGCGGTTGACGCCAAGGAATTCATTAATTTATTCCGCCAAGCGGGAAAAAGCTCTTTGATCGCGCTGAAAGTTGACGGCGAGGGCAAAGAATTTATGGTTTTGATTAATGATATGAGCATTGATCCTGTAACCGACAAGACGATTCATCTTGATTTATACCAGCCAAACTTGAAAAAAGAAATTGAAGCTGACGTTCCTTTGATTTTTGTTGGAGAGTCGTCGGCGGTGAAAGATTTGGGCGGAACCTTGGTTAAAAATTTTGATGAAATCACGGTTAAAGCCTTGCCGGCGGATTTGCCGCGCGAGATCAAAATTGATATTTCTTGCTTGAAGACGTTTGAAGACGTAATTGCGGTTAAGGATTTGGCGATTAATGATAAAATAGAATTACTCAAAAACCCTGATGAGATTGTGGCGCTGGCGATGACGGTTGAAAAACAAGAAGAAGAATTGGAGGGGCCCATTGAGGAAAACGTGGAGGATGTGGCCAAAGTGCAAAAAGCAAAGAAGGATGTGGTGACCGAAGAGGAATCGGCGCCTTCGGCAAAAAAATAAGGAAAACTGCCGGAATAAAGCGGTCTAAAAGATTAACAAGAATTAAAGCGCGCGCGGCTGGCAAGCCGAGCGCGTTTTTGCTATAATCAAAACGTGTCTTTTGTATATAGTGTTAATAATTGATGATAATTATGAAATTATTTAAATTTTTTTTGGTTGCCATGGTTTTGGCGTTTGGCGGCGTTGGCTTGGCGATTGCCCAGAATAACGTTGAAACGGGAGAATGCACCACCAAGGAAAGCTGTCAGGCGCTTTTGGACAAGTATGAGGCGCTTTTGAAGCAATATGATTCGGATATTAGCAAAACCACCGGAGAGAAAAAAACTTTGCAGAACCAAATCGCGGCTTTGAAAAAAAAGACTGATTCGCTTTCGGTGCAAATCAAGCAAAGCAACGCGATGATTGGCGATTTGAAGTTGCAAATCTCGGACACTGAAATTTCAGTGGAAAGCACTTCCGCCAAAATTCGCGAGTCCCAGAAGCATTTGGCCGCGATCGTGCGCGCGATTGATCAGGCCGATCGGATTTCTTTGATTGAAACCATTTTGACTCAGCGAAAATTTTCGGATTTTTTTGACAACCTGATTTATCTTGAAAACTTGGATCGCAAATCAAATCAGACTTTGCAAGACATTAAAAACTTGAAGCACTCGCTGGAAGATCAAAAGATCGGGCTGGAGAGCGAGAAAGGCGATTTGGAAAAAACCACGCAAATGAAATTGTTGCAAAAGCAGGAGCATGAGAAAGCGCAAGCGGAATACAACAGCACGCTCAAAATCAAAGACGCCGAATTGGCGCAAACAACTCAAGCAAAGCAATTGACCGCGAAAGTTATTCAGCAGATCAAGCAAAGGCTGTTTTCGTTGGCCGGCGTTGCCGACACTGACGCGCCGAATTTTGAGCAGGCCTATCAAATTGCCAAAAGCGCGGGCGCGACCATCGGCGTCCGCCCCGCCTTTTTGTTGGCGATTTTAACGCAAGAATCGTCTCTTGGCAAGAATGTTGGGGGATGTTATATGACCAACAATGCCACCGGCGCGGGTATAAAAATTTCCACTGGCGCGGCGATATCAAGAGTGATGAAGCCGACCCGTGACGTTGCGCCGTTTCTGGAAATTGTTGGCGCGATTGGCAAGGACCCGCATCAAACCCGGGTTTCTTGTCCGATGAGTTTTGGCTATGGCGGCGCGATGGGTCCGGCGCAATTTATCCCTTCCACTTGGAAGCTCTATGCGGCGCGTCTGCAATCAGTTTTGGGCCGTCCGGGAAACCCGTGGAACATCAACGACGCGTTTATGGCCTCGGCGCTTTATGTTTCCGACTATGGCGCCAAATTGCAAACCTATAACGGAGAATGGAAGGCGGCAATGATTTATTTTGCCGGCACGGTGAACACAAAATATCGTTTTTACGGCGATAACGTAATGAAGATTGCCGCCGGCTATGCCGATGATATTGCGGCGATTGAAGGGTATTAGT
>CAZFZI010000056.1:0-4704 GCA_964523275.1 uncultured Candidatus Saccharibacteria bacterium | reverse complement strand
AATCAAGGACAGATGGATTTTGGGAATAATAACAATAACGAAAATAGCAATCCGGTGAAAATTAAGCCGGCGGCAAATAATGGATTTTCAAGCTGGCGGCGCCGGCCTTATGAACCGGGGCAAAAAGCGCCGTTTGCTTTGAGCCGTTCCAAGGTGGATATGTTTTTGAAGTGTCCGCGCTGTTTTTATTTGGATCAGCGGCTGGGAATCAAACATCCGTCAATGCCGGCTTTCACGCTCAACACCGCGGTGGATTATTTATTGAAAAAGGAATTTGATGCGCGCCGCGCCAACGGCCAGGCGCATCCGCTGATGACGGCATACGGGATTGATGCCATACCGGCGCAACACAATGAGCTGGAAATTTGGAGGGAAAATTTCAAAGGGATAAGAGTTTTGCATCCGGCAACAAATTTTGAACTCTTCGGCGCGATTGACGATTTGTGGATAAATCCGCAAGGGGAATACCACATTGTTGATTACAAAGCAACGAGCACGGTTAAGGAGATCACCTTGGATGATCAATGGAAGCAGTGGTATAAAATCCAGGCGGAATTTTATCAATGGTTGTTGCGCGCGCGCGGTTTTTCGGTAAATGATGTTGCTTATTTTGTTTTTGCCAATGCCGTAAAGGACCGCAAAGCGTTTGACGGAAAGCTGGAGTTTGCCGTGACCGTCATTGAATACAAAGGCAGCGACAAATGGGTGGAAAAAACGCTGGCAGAAATGAAAAACTGCCTTGAATCCGCCAATGTTCCCGCGCTGGGCGCGAATTGCGAACACTGCCAATATATTGAAAAAGCAAAAACCATACAATGATTAAACAAATATTGATTGTGGGCGGGTTGGCGGTTGCGCTGGCCGCGGGGATTGCCGCGGTTTTTGAATTTAGCGGACACGAAATGGCGCGAAAAGAAACTGCCACGATTTTGCGCGGGCAGAACGCGTTTCAGATTGCCAATGACCTGAAGGCCGAAGGATACATTGAAAGCAAAATTTTGTTTTTGGCGGAATTGATCAGAACCGGAAATTTCAAAAAATTAAAATCCGGAGAGTATGATTTGGTCGGCTTGGATTGCAGTCAAATCATCAACAAGATGGTTAATGCCCGCACAGTCGCCAAAACCGCGACTATAATTCCCGGCCAGACAATTAAAGATATTCAAAACGGAAAAATTGCCAAGTTGATCAATTTGAACGATCTTTCAAAATACCGAATAAAAGATTTTCAAGAAGAATTTGATTTTTTGCGAGATTTGCCCGCGGGCGCGGACTTGGAAGGTTATCTGTTTCCCGATACCTATGAACTGCCCGAAAATCCCGAAATTGATTACTTGATCGCTGTCGCGCTGAAAAATTTTGATAAAAAAATGTCTTTGGACGCGCGCGAAAAGATTGCCAAGCAAAACAGAACAATTCACGATGTTGTGATAATGGCGTCAATTCTGGAAAAAGAAGTTAAAACCTTGGAAGACAAAAAGATTGTCGCCGGAATTTTGTACAAGCGTCTTGACGCGGATATGCCTTTGCAGGTTGACAGCACCTTGCTTTATTACAAAGTTCCGGGGGTGGAAGACGGCAGAATTAACAAGGAGATTGATTCGCCCTACAACACATACAAATATGCCGGTTGGCCGGCCGGGCCGATTTGCAATCCGGACGAAAAATCTTTTGAAGGCGCCATTGAGCCGATAGAAACCTCTTATTGGTATTATCTTTCCACGTCCGACGGCGCCACCATATTTTCCAAAACCTATAATGAACATTTAACTAATATCGCTCAATATCTTCATTGAATCGGGGCATTTGCAACTGTGCAAGGTGAAACCTTGCACAGTTTTTTGTTTTGGGTATTTGACAAGGAAGAAGATTTGGAATAGAAAGTAATAAATAAAACAAATGTCCGTAGGACTCAGGAAGACGGTTTTGATGCCCGGTTAAATTTTCCTCCCTAACCGGGTATCAAAACCGTTTTTTTGTTTCGGCAATCAAACATTGACGAGGGGTTGCATAAATCGGACAAAATCTGCTATCATCTATTAACGCCGCGGGCAAGGCGGGCTTTTGATAATGCCGGCGCCGCGGGCAAGGTCGACAAAGTTAAATGCCAAGTGCAATACCAATAAAGAAAATATGCAAATAAAAATCAAGATTATTTCGCTGTTGCCGGTTCTTGTTGCCGGTTTGCTCTTGGGAGGAAATGTTTCGGCCGACGGTGGTCAAGCGCAAATAGCGAGTTTTGAAAATGTTTCCGCGCAGATTGAACAAATACGGCAAAAGATTAATGAATTTTCCGCGGAATTGCGGCAAAACCAGCAAATCGCAAACGTGCCGGTTGTCAAAGCTGAAATAACGCAAGAAAAACTCAGCTATATTGAATCCGAAATAAAGCGCATTACCGGCGAGAGCGAACGGATAAGGATTGAAGTGGAGATTTTTCTCACATTGCGGGAAATTCAACGCAAGACTTCGGCCATTGCCGCGCAAATTGCGGACGGCTACTCCGCGCCTTTAACAGTTTTCACGCCTCCGGTGATTAAGAATTTGCCAATCGCGCAAACCGCGGAAAAGGCGCGAGAAGAAGAAATAGAAGCGCAAATTGTTAAAATCAAGCAACAGATTAATGAGTTAACGCAGGAAATGGGGATTCAGGCGGCGGTTGAAAAAAATCAATTGACACCCAACGGCGTTGGGTCAAGCGACCAAGAAAATGCCGTTGCTCCAGACGATTCGTCTGATGGCGCAAAGGAAATTACCATCATTCCGGCGCAAGAAAAAACCGGAACCGCCGAGTCTGAACAAAAAGGATTTTGGCAATCGGTGGGCGATTTCTTCAAAAATATTTTCACTTTTTGATTATATCAACAATACCAATGCCTGTTGGTATTTCACGGAAAAACGCGGGGCAGACCGCGTTTTTGTTGTTTTTAAAACTTTGGCAAGGTATAATGAAAACGAGATTATTTAATTACTATGGAAAGTTTTAAAAACAAAATCAAATTATTCTTTTTGCCTTGTGAACAAAATGATTATCGCGCAAGAATTTTTTCCGGCAATTTTTTATTGTTTTTTTTAATCGGCGCCGCGCTGTTGAAATTGACCTTCGCGCTTTTTCTTTGCTCGTTTTCCGGCAATCCATTCTATGCGGACATCACAAAAACCGCATTGGTGGATTTGGCAAATTATGAGCGCGCCAAAAACAATTTGCCCGCGCTGGCCGAAAACCCGGTTTTGAACCAAGCTGCCTATATGAAAGCTCTGGATATGGCGCAAAACGGCTACTTCAACCATGTGAGTCCCGCGGGCATCAATCCGTGGCATTGGTTTTCCCGCGCCGGCTATGATTATAAATATGCTGGCGAGAACCTGGCAATTGGCTTTGTTGACTCGTCTGAAGTGCAAAACGCATGGATTGCGTCTCCCACGCACAAAGCCAATATCGTGAACAACAAATACAAAGAGATTGGGATTGCAGTATTAAAAACCAGTTTTGGCGGGAATCCCGCCACAATCATAGTCCAGCTTTTTGGTGCCAAATCCGCGCAAAGCAAAATTGCTTCGCTTGTGCCGGCAAAAACCGTGCCCGCGCCGGCACCGGACGCGAATAACGCCTTGCCGGCTTCGGAGCAAAATGTTTTGGGAGCGTCAATCGCGGCGCCAGACCAAAATTCAGCCGCTTTTAAACTTTCTTTGTTTCTGGCACGGGATTTTTATTTGTTGATGCAATGGCTCATCTATACATTACTCGCGGTGGTGATATTTCTGCTTGCGCTCAATTTCATTCTCAAAGCCGACATGGCTCATGCCGATCTTTTGGCGAAAGCCGCCGGATTTGTGGCAGTGATGATTGTTTTTGCCCTGCTGGATCATGACTTGATCGCGGCATTGATCCCCCGGAATTTCGTTGTTTAAGATGGTGAAGGAAAAAACAAAAAAAAGAATAACAAGAAGTAAAGCTATAAAGCGGTTTCTGCCGCTGGTTTTGTTGTTGTCGGTTTTGACATTAATTGCTTTGTTCTGGGCCAATGTTTCATGGATTGCCAGTGGCAATGTTTGGCGGCAAATCCTGTCGGACGCTTTTCCGCGATTTTTTCCTCGTTCCTATGTTATGGCAGTTAAAAGTCCGGTATTGATTTCGGGAACTCCGGAAATTGATGTTCGTTCCGAGATTAGATCCGGCGGGCAAACAGCCCCGCGCCAAAGCGAACAAAAGCCGCGGCGGGATATGCTCACAATCCCCAAGATCAATATCACCGCGCCCATTATCACCGCGCAGACCGATGACAATGAAGTGATCACCGGTTTGCTGGATTCGGGAGTGGTGCTCTATCCCGGATCGGCAATGTTCGGAAATGACGGCCAAACCGTGATATTGGGCCATAGCGCGCCGGCGGGCTGGCCAAAAATTAAATATGATTGGGTGTTTTCCAAGATAAATGAATTGGAAGAAGGGGATATGGTGGTGGTGACCTATAATTACATCACCCGATATTACAAAGTTGCCGGCAGCAAGGTGGTGGATCCCAAAACCGGCATGCCGGCATCAACAGTGAGCGGCAACTCGCTGATGCTCATCAGTTGTTGGCCGCCGGGCAAGGACGCCAAGCGTATCGCCGTGGAAGCCGGCCTCTATGGGAAATAAATAGAAAATAGAATAATAAAATCCGGTGAAAAGATTGACTTTGCCGGATTTTTTGTTATATC
>CAZFZI010000055.1:0-4881 GCA_964523275.1 uncultured Candidatus Saccharibacteria bacterium | reverse complement strand
ATGCTTGAATTTTATTTTGATTTACAATTTAAAATTTTGATTTTGTTTATAATTTTAGACTGTTGAATAATTAGCTGAATTTAAGCCTATTCTATGGTAAAATTAAGATAGAAGCAACTTAATTTTAATCATAAAATATGTTTAAACAAACTAACAAAAATTCATTCTTCGGATATTTTTTGTATGACCAAATTGTTCCCAAAAACCACTTTTTAAGAAAACTTGCCTCCACGATTGATTTCTCTTTTGTTAATGATCTCTGTCAAGACGCATATCCGAACTTTGGCAAATCGGGCAATCGCCCCTATGAGCCGGCAATGCTTTTCAAGATTATATTTCTGGCATTTCTTTACAATGTTTCCCTGCGGGATATGGAAGAGCAAATCAACGATCGATTATCATTCAAATGGTTTCTGGGATTGGCCGTCAACGATCCTGCTCCGGATCATTCCACGATTACGGTATTCCGAGACAGGCTGGGAGCAGATATCTTTGAAAGCATATTCAACCAGATTGTTAAAATTGCCGACGAAAAGGGATTGGTGCACGAAAGGCTAAAGCTTCTTGACTCCACCGATATCGCCGCCAATGTCGATCTGGCCAAACTTGCCAAGGAATGCAAGAAAGAAGGTTCCGAAAATTACATTGACGATAACAGCCCGGACAAGGATGCGCGCTTCGGCAGAAAATCAAATCAAAAGCAGATTTACGGATTTAAACAGCACACCGCCATTGATGCCGACACGGGAATTGTCGAGGCGGTTAAAATTACTCCGGCCAATATCTCGGATATGGATGTTGTCGATCCTCTGGTTGCCAAGGTCAAGAAATCGCGCGATGGACGCAGAAAAACCAAGGTTTGCGCCGACAAGGGATATGATAGCAATGAAAACCACTCAATCGTTGAAAGTCATAATTGCAAGTCATTCATAATGATTAAGAAAAATCGCAAAATTGAAAAATTGAAGCAGAAGATGAGATCAAAGATATACAAGAGCGTTACCGCCGAACGCTACAAAGTTGAAAGAATTTTCGCGGAAAGCAAATCAAATCACGGGTTGGCAAAATGCCGCTGGCTGGGGCGATGGAAGACTCAAATCCAGGCATACTTAACTGCTTCGGTTCTTAACTGCAAAAGAATCATATCTTTGACCTGTCCAAATTTCACTTAAAAAGCTTTTAAAAGAACTTCGATCAATCAAATATCAACCATTGCCGCCTTCGCGCAAGGGGTAAAAGAGCTTTTTCACTTTTACCACTGGCGCGAGAGCCGCAATTCGGCCTCGAATTACCCGACAGGGTAGGAATTATTCAACGCTCTGAATTTATCATTTATAATTTGATTTTGAAATTATATTTGCCACCACACTCCGCTATATCCGAAGAGGCTGGTGAATATCCCCACAATCGTCCAGGCAAAGAACAGGATAAAATAGCCGATGCCGATTAACTTCCACCAGGAAATCACTTTTTGTTTGATGTCGGGGGTGCCAAAATCGGTGTAGAACAGACCGCCGGTGGCCAAAACCAGCAGAGGCAACAAAATGAATGCGGCGCGGAAAAGTAAAAGGTTCAAAATTTGCATCGCGCCCAGCAAAAAGTGCTTGACGCCGCACTGTTCCCTGTCGTCCCAAGCGGTGTTGGGGTTGTCGTTGGTGAGGCCGCAAACCGCCAAAATTGCTTGTCCTTTTTTAATTTCTTTTCCTCCGGCGGCGAAATCAAACGACCATATCAAAGGCGTGGCGCCGGCGTCCTGGCATTGCTGGTCCAAGCAGGCCAACACGTTCCATTCATATTTTCCCAGGCAATAAAGCTGGTCAATATCTTTGTTGACTGTCGCGGAGCTTTCTTTGACTGTTTTTTCCACCTTTTGACCGGTTTGGCAGGCATCGTTGGTCTCTTTGTCGGATTTTTCTGAATAATTCAAAACAAATTTATAATAATGCGCGCCAGCGACCGGCTCCCATGAGAAGTTATAGATCAGTTGGTTGTTATCAATAGCATCTGTTGGGTATGTTGGATTTTGCGACGCTTTCAGCGCCGCGGTGGAAAATGAAAATTCCGGCGAGGACGCGCCGCAGAATTGTCCGGCGCTGTCGGCGCAGGTTTGCACGCTCCATTTATATGTTTGGCTTTGGTTGATTTTTGGGTAATCGGCGGTATATTGGTTGTTTTGCAAAACAATTTTTTCTCCGTTGAAATCCAAGATATAAGATTTGGCGCCCGGCACCGCTTCCCATCGCAAATCAACCGGCATGGGCAATTCTGCGGAGTTGTTTGCCGGCATTATTGTTTCGGTTTTTGGCGCGCGTCCGGTGGTGCGGAAATACCACCATTGCGACCAAGGTTCATTGCACACATTCCCCACCGGAATAGCGGGCCAGCAGGATTTCGCGCGCCACTTGTAGGCAGTGTCCAATTCCAGTTCAATTCCTTGCGCGTCGCTGTTGCTGTCGGCGGCGTTGGTTTTGGAAAAAACTATTTGCGACTTTGTGGCGCGCCGTTCTCCGTTCACCAATGACTGGCCGGAATTGCCGGCAATTTTTTGGAGGTCATAGGCGAATGAATTGGCGCCGTTGGGCGCTTGCCACAAAAGCTTGCCCGGGAGTTCGGTGAGGCTTGCGGTAAGCGGATTGGCATAATCTTGGTCGTTGGGCGGCGCCAAAAGAGTCGGCGCGTCAATCGTTTCGTTTTTAACGGTGAATTTCCAAATTTGCCCCCAGTGCTTATCCGAAGAGGAATTGCAATGTTCTTCATCGGCATGGGTGTTGTTGAAACAGCGGCGCAACTGCCAGCTGTAAGTAACATTTTTGGTGAAAAGCGCCCGATCTTTGCTGGGCAATTCTTTGTGCGACCACCAATTACGCGCGGTGAGAGCTTGTATTGGGTTGATAACGTCGGGCTTGCAGGTGTTGTTGGTTTGTTTTTCCAGATAATGACAGGCCAAAGGATTGGTCAGGGCGGGCTCGTCTTTTTTTAACCACGCGGCCAATTGAGAAAACATTTGCGGAACACTGGCGCCGGTTAGAACCAATTGATTTTCGTTGGTGTAGACGCGCAATTGGTATGACAGCGACATTCCTACATTGTTATTGTAAGGCTGTTTTTCGGCTGAAACCTTGGCGTGGCACCAGTCCAATTTCAATCCGTTATGGGAAATTCCGGTTGTTCCATCCGGACCGTTCCAATCCGGGTCGCCGATATTGATCGGTTCGGGGGCCGGACTGGTTCTGAACGTCCACCAATTAGCCCTGTCTTCGGGCAGGCAGTTGGAACCGTCTTCGCCGCAACAAGGACGCACGCGCCATCTGATTACCGTGTCGGAATTGTAAAAACAAGGATAAAACTTTTCTGTTGCGTTGAATTCATTGGTGGTCAATATCTGGCGGAATATGTCGCCGCCGCTTTTTGAATCGTTTAGCTCTCCGTTTTTGTTCTCTATTTCCAAAATATAAGACCGCGCGCCGAATAATTTTGAACTCATGGATTTTTTGTTGCCCAATTTTTCTTCAAGATTCCAAATATAGGCGCCGTCTTCGTTTTGCCAGCCGTCAATATTGTCCCATGCCAAAACAACCGGCAGGGTGATTTCATTTTCATCGGCTTGTTTCGTTCTGTTGATCGGATCATCATAATAATAATGATTTCCGGGCAAAGTGAGGCACTTGTTGGTGCAAATGCATGTGCCCACGTCAATCTTGTCGTTAAGTTTGAGCTGTGATCCGTTTTCCCATGCTTCACAGACGATTTCGCCGGACTTTGTTCCTTTGAAGGTGGCGCCGCATTCTTCGGGAATGTCAAAATAGTCGGTTTCGCCGACATCGGCGGCAAAACCGATCGCCGGCGCGGTTAAAAACAATCCCAGCGCCAAAAAAACAATTTTCAGTTTCAAATTTTTGTTTTCCATTGATTCATTATAAATCATAAAATCTGATTCCACAATTTTGAATAACCCACAAGGTTCATCAAGATTGAAACAATCACCCATGCGAAAATCAAAATGCCATAGCCGATGCCGACTTTTTTCCAACCATCTTTTAACGTTGGAATAAGATTTGCTTTGTCCTGCGACAAATAGAACAACCCTCCGGTAATCGCGGCCATCACCGGCAAAAGCATAAACGCCAGCTTAAACACAACAAAATCAACAATAATTTTAGTTATCAAAACCAGATGTTTGGGTTGACATTTGTCTGATTCGTCCCAATTTTTTGTGGCGGGGTTATCCACGGTTTGGCCGCAAACCATAAAGCCAAAGTCTTTGTTATCGGGGTCTGCAATAAAGAATTCTGTAGTTGAAATTGGATTTTTAACTTTTTTGTTGTCTTCGCAATTGGCATCAAAACACGGCTGTACCGTAAGTTCATAGTTTCCCGGGCAGGTAGTGTAAGAGGTTGGATAAGAATTGTTCGGAGTGATATCGTCAACATTAATTTCGGTCGGGGTGCAGTGGCTACTCACCGTCCCCACCGGAGAATAGGTTAATTTTACTTTGAAGTAATTGGCTTTGCCACTCCATGAAAGATTTTGCAATCGTGTAATTTCACCATCCCCAGGGTTTAAATTGGTTGGCGCGTCAAATATCTTTGTGGTATATGGTTGAGAATTGCTCCATGGTCCGCAAATTTTACCGCTTACATCGGCGCAAGTTTGTATCTGCCAATAATAAGTTTCCTTGGCGGCGCCATACTCAAAAATGTAAGAGTTGGTTGGTTGGGGGTTTGGCTTTTTTGGCGCAATCTCTTTATTTGTTGCGTCAAAAATTTTGATATTAAACGATCCGGCTGCCGGCACATCTTCCCAGCTGAAAGTGGCAGTGGGAGTGGTGTCATTATCAATATCAATCCACAATTTATTCGGCGGCCGGCCGGTGGTGCGAAA
>CAZFZI010000054.1:0-4885 GCA_964523275.1 uncultured Candidatus Saccharibacteria bacterium | reverse complement strand
AAAACGATTTTATTCAATTGGCGGAGCAAATAAATATCGTTCACCGCCTGTTACAAGGTCTTATTCAAAAAACCAAATCTTTCATTATCCGCAAGTGAATTTAATCTTAAATCCTAAATCATAAATCTTAAATCTATCGCCAAGATTGACTTCAAACCGAAAATAGTATAAAGTAAACCAGTTGGAAGAAACCTAATAAATATCAAAAACATGTTAGCAGTCATTAAAACCGGGGGGAAGCAATACATTGTCACTCCTGGGCAAAAATTGAAAGTGGAAAAATTGGAAGGGGAGGCGGGCGCGCCAATTAAATTTGAAGAGGTTTTGCTCGTGGAAGGGGATGACAAAAAAGTGGAAGTGGGTGAACCGATTGTTAAAGGCGCGACTGTGGTCGCCAAGATCGTGGAACAAACCAAAGGCCCCAAAGTGATCGCCTACAAATACAAGGCCAAAAAACGCTATCACTTAAAGAAGGGTCATCGCCAGCAATTGACAGAGGTGGAAATAACGGGGATTGAAATCAAATAAACTTTTGACCATTAACGATTAACTATTAACAAGAAAAACCGTCCAAAAGGGCGGTTTTTGTTTGACTATCAACGACGGTTTGATAATATCAAGCTATGGCAAAAACAACCAAACAATCAAACAAAAGCCCGCAAGATATTCAAGACGATATTTTCAAAAAAATGTCGCCGGACAAAAGGATTGAATACGGTTCCCAATTATGGAAATTGGCAAAATCATTAGTTGGCGATAAAATTAATTATGGAAGAAACCGACCCGCGCCATCTTTTGGTGGCAATCGCTAAAATTCTAAACAATCTAAAAATTCCCTACCTCATCACTGGAGGTATGGCGGTTTTGATTTGGGGCAGACCGCGTTTTACTGCTGATATTGGAATTGAACTGAAAATTAGCGACATCAATAAATTAAAAAACGCATTATTTGTACTTGGCAAAGCAAATTATATCGACGAAAATATGATGAAGGACGCAATTACCCATAATGGCGAATTTAATTTTATACACGGCGAATCAGGGGTTAAAGTTGATTTTTGGGTTTTAAAAAACGAACAATTTGAAACATCGCGAATGAAAAGAAAAATCGCAAAAGAAATCAACGGGCAAACAGTTTATTTTATTTCGCCCGAAGACCTCATTATTAGCAAATTGCAATGGCGACAAATCTCGCCTTCCTCGCGCCATATGGAAGATATAGAGTCAATTTTAAAAATATCCGGCGACATTTTAGACAAGGAATATTTGAATCGTTGGATTGAAAAGCTGGATTTGGAAAAAATAATATAAAATTAAATTTGGTACCTATGCGACAATTCTATGGAATTGTCCAATTAAACAAAGACAAACAGATACAAAATCGGACAACAAAGCCGGTTTTTTTGTTGCCATAGTAACCACTCACTTGGGGGATAGCAAATTTCACAAGGTTTCATCCTTGCCGTAATCGGCAAGGTGAATCCTTGTGAAATTTGCGGCTAAAATCACAAGCATCAGTCACCCCCAGTGAGTAGTTACTATCCCCAAATTTGACAAATTTACCAATTTATGCTATAATCCAACCAGCATTCCAGTCAAAACTTAATAATGGAAGGAGGAATTTAGACGAGTAAGGAAGCAATTATTTTGCATGTTCGGGGCTATACGGTTGACTCCAAGAAAGCAGAGGAAAAGAAAATAGAGATGTCGGAAGTGCAAGAAATTTACCGACTAATGGGAATAGAATTCAAAGAAATCCCTGCTTGGGGCAAAGAAGGTCTCACTACGGTCAACATATTCGCTGCGGTCGCAACGGTATGTAGTGCCGTCAATAAAGTGCGCAACGATAATCCGGATGCACTGATTGGTCTCAGTGGCCATTCCCTTGTTCAAAATCACAACGCGTTGATTTGAGCAGTTAAAATTTGTTTGATGTTTTTGCTCAATTTTTTCACAAAATTAGCATCGGCGATCAAGGGTTCAAGGTCGGTGTAAATGCTTTTTCCGTCGGCACGGTTAATTGCCACGATCAATTTGGTTTTCAAGTCGTTCCAATCTTTTATATTTTCAATGCAATCCAAATTAGGTCTTATTTTTTTTTCCAGATACCACATCAAATCGTAATAATCGCGGCCTTTGACTTTGGCGGTTATCTTGCCGGTTTTATCGGTTTTTTCCCATTTGCGCAAAAAAACCGCGCGGATTTTTGTCGCCATCAATGTGGGCAAATCAAACGCTTTAATCAATAATGAGCGATTATATTTAAAAATCGGCACAATTTCAGTTTTATAATTTTTGCAAAAATCAAAGTCAGAGAAAATTTCAACCTTCAAAAAAAGCAAATCCGATTCGCCGCGCTCGGCCAAACCAAGGTCGCGCAAAATTGGAAATTTGAGATATATCCGAAATTTTTGCGTTGTGGTTTTGATTTCAATATCGCCGGTTTTGGCAAAATAGTCCTTCAAATCCGCCGCCAAGCGGACAATATCGATTTTTTTGGACAAATCAACAAAATCCAAATCCTCGGAAAGCCGCGGCAAGCCATAACAATGTTTCAAACATGAGCCACCATAAAAAACCAACTTGCCATAATCTTTGTGCGAATAAATAAAATCAAGCGCGATGATCTGCAAATACTCTTTGGCAAGATTGCGCTTGAATGAAATGTTTTTTATATCGGCACCGCGCAATATCTTTTTGAGGTTTTCTATAATGTTTTCCATAAATTTTATGCTAAAAACCACGCCGCAATCCGCGCCATTTTTTTTGACCCTTCAATTTTGGAAAAATTAACAATTTCCTTTCTGTCCGCGGCATTCAACAATGAAACATTCAGCCGCAACTCGTCAACCGCGTTTTTGGACGGCAATCCGTTTTTTCGCAAATACAAATAATCAAAAACCGCCTTGGCTTTTGTTGCCTTCCGAATTTCAAACTCGCCGGCTTTTGCGGTCGTAAAACCGCAAAAAAGATTCTCTTTAATTTTATGATAATAAAAATTACCCCGCGGGTTAGCAAAGCCAATGGTTTTGTCTTTGGATATTGAGGTAAAGTTTGCCGGCGATTCGGTCAAAATTCCATGCTGGTGCAAAACAAAATCCAAACTCAAATATGACGGTGCGCATAAAAGGTTGGCAACAAATTCATTGTAAGAATTTTTCAAATTATCGGGAATTTTGGCCAAATAATCAACAGAAACATAAACACCTTTTTTCAACCGCAAAAGACGACCGGCGATTTTATAACGCGATAGCAAAACTTTGAGGTAATTTCTGTCGGTTTCAATGCTTGCCAGATCGTCAATCGTAAAACAGGGCAAAGCGCTCGCCTTTTCAAAAATATACCGTATTTTGGGATTTTTTTTGCTAAAATTATCGTTTTCCATAATATACTATAATAGTACACTATCCAAAACGCCTGTCAACATCGTTCGCAAAAAATTTGACTTTAAACAAAATTATTGTTTTAATAACCACAGCAAATTGGAGGAATAAAATTGGTATGGAGATATTTGAAACCAGACGAACATAAAATGGAATGGTCTAATTCAGTAAGGGGCGAAGGCAACAGAGATGAAGAACCAACCAACCCTTTCACCGATAGAAGCAAATGGACAAGCAGAACGCTTGTAGAATTTTGCGGTCAACCGGGAACTATTTTTTATGCGTGCTTTACCGACTTATTCAATCATACGATGATGCTTGATGAACCAATAGAAATCGGTAAAAATGGCACAGCAATCGTTGTTTACGGCCGTGGCTATGAGGATTGCAATTTCTTCGGCATTTCAGACAAACCAATTACCGCCGAACTCATCGGTTATGGAACGCAAGTTTAACCCTTGCTTCTTTTTTTACCCGCTCGCTATTGACTTTTTTATCAAAATGTGCTTAAATATTGATAGGTGAATTGATTGAAATATATTCAATTATTGGCTCTGTTTTGCATGTTTGCTGGATTTTTTACCAGCGCAAGCGCCACAGTAATTATTGGTGTCCACGGGTTTCAAGGGAATCTTGTGGCCATCGGCAATAATGCCCAATTTGATCAGGTATGGAATGATACTTGCAAAGAAAACGGCGCGAAATATTACGGCGTGAATTATGCAAACAATGGAACAACAAAAGCGCCGCTGGCTACTTACGAGAACCCAGTGGCGGAAACAATTGTTGAATGCGGCGATAATAACACTTGGGTTGCAACGCATTCAATGGCCTATCTTATAACAAAGGGAATGTTGAAAAACAACACCACCGCCCGCAATAAGGTAAAAGGCATTATACTCTTTGACGGTGTCACAGAGGGAGTGCCTGAATCCATTGATGATTTACTGACCGCAATCGGAAACAACTTTGACACCGATTGGCAGTCGGTAAAAGATATGCAGCCCAGAAGCGGCTACATCAACAATCTCCAAGAACCATCGTGCCGGATAATAGTTGTCCGCGGATGGATGGGCGCAGTATTTGGATGTGGATTACCTCTTGATGAATTCAAGATGTTTCAAGCTCCAAATAATACTGAGAAAGTGTTTACCCATTGGACGGATGACCATGTGGCCATCTATAAAGACAGTAATGCTATTGGGGAGGCCTTGCGATATATCGCATAAATCAATCTCCCCACAAATTTTCCAAGCACACAAATTGATTGCGCGTTTAGAAAAACACAAAACCGGCAAATGCCGGTTTTGTGTTTTTGTTTGAAAATTGATTATTGGATATTTTTTGAAAATTGAAAATTAGAAATTGAAAATTGAAGAATTTTGTACACAAAATTCTTAGCACTCATTGTTCCTGATACTCATAGCCTTCGGTGTGGTTTTTGAAACACACGGTGCGATCATCAAAATGAAGGGATTGCTTGCCCACGGGGCCGTTGCGAT
>CAZFZI010000053.1:0-4887 GCA_964523275.1 uncultured Candidatus Saccharibacteria bacterium | reverse complement strand
TTCACTGATGCTTTGACTACTATGCTCCGCGGGTAGGATTCGAACCTACAACCTAGTGCTTAACAGGCACCCGCGCTACCATTGCGCCACCGCGGAATAAATTGCTTAACGGGCTAATACTACCTCATCATTTGGATTTTTTCAAGGGCGGCAGTTGGGTCAAATCAAGCCATTCAGTTTTTCCAGGATACGGAAAACATCGGCTTGGCGGTTGGTTGAATAGAGCACCACGATTGCCACGGGCTTTCCGTTCACCTTAAACACCGAGGCAATCGTTTGTTTTGCTTCCACCAGATATCCGGTTTTGCCGCCCACAAACGCGGCCAGCGGATAGAAATTGTTCACGTTTTGAAATTTCATCCAAGTGCCGGTTTTGTCGGGCAGCCAAAAATCATTGCTCTTGCCAATGGCAAAAATTTCAGAATGGTTTTTGTAGACATAATCAACCAGCTTTGCCAAATCCGCGGGCGTGGAATGATTTCTTGTGTCCAAGCCGCAGGCATCATAAAAAGCGGTGTTTGCCATTCCAAGATCTTTGGCTTTTTGATTCATCATCGCCACAAACGTTTCTTTCCCTTTAATTTCCGCCAACGCCTCGGCGGCATCATTGCTTGATTGTATCAGCGCCGCTTTCAAAAGATTTTCCGCGGTAATTTCCAACCCCGCGTAAAGCACGGGGGTGTTCCCCAACGGTTTGAGTATTTCGCCGGTCAATGTTATCGTTTGATTTTCGTCAATATTCTCGCGCGCCACAACCGCATTCATCATTTTGGTTACCGAAGCGACAGGACGCGCCTGATCGGGATTTTTTGACAAAAGCGTTTTTCCGGTCGTCAAATCAACGGCAATATATGCCGGAGAATTAATCGCGTTTTTCGCGCTCATATTTGCCAAAAGCATTTTCAAAAGAGAAAGTTCGTTTTTAAGCGATTCAATAAATGCTGCCGGATTTAGCGCGGCATAATTTTGCGCCCGCGCAAAATTTTGCCCAAAAGGCAAACCCGCGAAAAGCAAAATAAAAAATACTGCCAATAATTTTTGTTTCATAATGTTTTTTATAACATCGTTGGCGCCAAGCCTCAACAATTATTCGGGTAATTATTTACTGAGAATAAAATAAAGGCAGAATGCAAGTTGGCTAAGGTCGCACCTCGCCGATTACAGCGAGGAACGACCTTAAATTCCGGGCGGGATTAGGCTTTTGATGATGGCAATTTCCTCGTCTTGGGAAAGCATAACAGTGTTCAAAACCAAATGATAATTGCTCGCGTCGCGATAATCATATTCAAAGAGCCTTTTGCTTGCCGCAACCTCATCAGCTTCCCGCCGATACAAAATATCTTTTATCTCTTCTTGGCCGCTACCGTTATATTTTGCCAACCCCACGCCGCGTTTGGCGCGAGTTTCCAAGTCCGCGGTCAAAAAAACTAAAAACACCGGCAAATCACGCAAGTAAATCGTGTAACGGCTGTCGCCCAGCAAATGGTTTTTTATCACCGCTTCACGAAAATCAACGTTAACTTGTTTGTTGTCCTCGCTGGAAGTGGTGCGCCAGTATTCTTCAAACAAAACTTCCTTTTCGGGGTATAATTTCGCCCAGCGCGCGCGCCACAAATCGCCCACCGACAGCACCGGCCATTTATATATTTCTTTCAATTTTGCCACTAATGTTGATTTGCCCGCTCCGGGCAAGCCCGAGAACACAATGCTTTGGTATTTCATAATGCAAATAGAAAAACGGCAGAAAGCCGTTCCTCGTTTCTAAAACAAACATCAGTAATCGCGGAGTTTTTTCAAGCTGGCGTGGTTGCGGATTTTTTCCAGGGCCTTGGCTTCAATTTGCCGGATACGCTCGCGCGTTACGCCAAACTCCTGCCCCACTTCTTCCAATGTGTGAGTGACACCGTCTTCCAAGCCAAAGCGCAATGCCAGAATTTTTTGCTCGCGGGGCATCAAATCCACCAAAACTTCGTGCAAACGGTTTTTCAGCAAACTGCGCGCGGCATCCAGCGACGGCGAAGTAACTTTGTGATCGGCAATAAATTCGGCCAAAACGCTATCCTCTCCTTCCGCGCCCACCGGCGTTTCCAATGAAACCGAATCTTGGGAAATTTTTTGGATATAGCGCACCTTGGAAGGCTCCAATCCCAGCTCGGAAGCAATCTCCTCGGGCAAAGGCTCGCGACCCAAAAATTGCAAAAGCTTTCTTTTTGCCTGCGTGTATTTGGAAATTGTTTCAATCATATGCACCGGAATGCGCACAGTGCGCGCCTGATCCGCCAAAGCGCGGGTGATGGCTTGGCGAATCCACCATGTCGCGTAGGTGGAAAATTTATAGCCTTTGCGCCAATCAAATTTTTCCACCGCGCGGAACAACCCCAAATTTCCTTCCTGTATCAAATCCAGCAAACTCAAATGCGCGCTGCGGCCGATATATTTGCGCGCGATGGAAACCACCAATTTCAAATTTGATTGCGTCAAACACTTTCGAGCCTCCGCGTCGCCGGCTTCAATTTTTTTGGCCAGATCTTTTTCGTCACGCGCGGTAAGCGGCGGAATTTGGCCGATTTCCTTTAAATACATCTGCACCGGATCAATCTTTCCCGCCAAACGTTTTTTTTCATCTTTCACCCCGATTTCCAAAAATTCCCGCGCCTCTTTCACTTCAATCCCCTTTAAATCAAGCGTCTGATAGAGTTCGTCCAACCCGTCAACATCTTTTTCAACTTCCGGGAAAAAAGACATAATTTCCGAAAAAGTAACAAACCCCCGCTGGCGGCCCTTTTCCATAAAAATTTCCAATTTCTGTGAATTGAAAACTTTGGGCGACATCCCTTCTTTTTTGCTAATCTTTTTTTCTTTGGGCTTGCCGGTTTTTTTAACCGGTTTTTTTACCGCGCAAACCTTCTTTGAAATCTTTTTCACGGGCGCCTTGGTTTTTTTAACAACAACCGCCTTTTTTTTAACTGCCGGTTTTTTGGTTTTCGCGGGTTTTTTTGTTTTGTTGGCCATATTTTTCTGCCGATGAATCGGATGATTTGTTTTTCTGGCAAAGATTATTGTATTCCTCGCATAAGCGGCGCGTAATTTCAACATCGCCGCGCTTTTCGGCCGAAACCAACTTGCGCGCGGATTGCGCCAAAGAATTTTTAAAAAGACTCTCTTTTATCGCGGCGATGTGGGAATCAATTTCGTCAATCGCGGCGCGCTCGCCGATGGTTTCATTTCCCGCGGCGATAAACAAATCTTCATAGCAGTCCCTTGCCGCCGCGCCGGATCCTTGTCCGATAAATTCGCCTTTTTCTTTTATTTCTTTGATAATTTCTTGGGCCGCCGGACTGAAAAAATCCAAACAAACATCATCCGCCAAACCCGCGCGGCAAGGAAATTTTATTATCAACGTTAAAATTCGCTCTTCAAGGCGGTCTTTTCGCGTTTTATCGCCCAAAACAGGCGCATTGGTTTTGTCGCTTAAATCGGGCGCATTTTCACTTATCCTAACCTTTTTTAACTCTTGGCGCAAGTATTCTTCATAGTGTATATCGCGCGCCTCCAAACGATCGGCGATTCTTTGCAGCCAAAAAGCCTGCTCAATGGCATTGGGAATTATTTTTATCGCCGGCAAAATGAAATCAACGATTTTTTTGCGGCCAAGCGGCGTGTCTTTGTCGCCGGCGGCAAACCCTTGGTCAAAATAAAATTCCATAATGCTTTGCGCGCCGGAAACGGCTTTGCGCCACTCTTCGGGGTTTGCCGCCACCACATCGGCGGGGTCTTTCCCCGCGATTGCGGGCCGCGCCACGCTCACATTAAATCCGGCGGCGCGCGCCAAATCAATCCCGCGCCGATTGGCGGCATCACCGGCCAAATCCATATCATAACCCAAAATCAGATTGTCGGTGAAGCGTTTCAAAATTTTCAAATGATCGGCGGTGAGCGCCGTGCCCGAAGTGGCCGCGACATTCTCCACCCCCGCCTGTGCCGACATTATCGCGTCAGTGTATCCCTCCACCAAAACACAGCCACTCTGTTTGCGAATTTCCATTTTGGCGCGGTCCAAACCATAAAGAAGCCTACTTTTATCATAGATCAAAGTGTTAACAGTGTTCAGATATTTAGGCTCGGCGGCCTGCGGCATCGCGGACTTGCCGGCGGATTTGTCCTCGCCAAAAATTCTTCCGCCAAACCCCACCACTTGCGAATTAAAATCAAAAATGGGAAACATTATCCGGCCGCGAAAACGATCATAAACCCGTCCGCCCGTTGACGATCCCGCCAGACCCGCGCCGATAATTTCGCCATCAACATACCCCTCGGAAGCCAAAAAATCATGCAACCCTTGCCAAGAATCGGGCGAATAACCCAGCCGCCAAAGAGAAACGCTTTTTTCGGACAAACCGCGATTAAGCAAATATTTTTTAGCTTCCAAGCCGATTTTGCTTGACTGCAACTGTTTTTCAAAAAATTTTGCCGCCAGCTCACAGGCATCATAGAGCCGCTGCCGCCCGGTTTTCATTTCGGCCGCCTCACGAGTTTGCCTTTTCAGCTCCACGCCGGCCTTAGCGGCCAAAATTCTCATTGCGTCGCCGAATTCCACCCCCTCAATCTCCTGCACGAATGTGAAAATATCGCCGCCCTTCCCGCAACCGAAACACTTCCACGTCTGGCGCGCCGGTGAAACAAAAAACGACCCGCTTTTTTCCGAGTGAAACGGGCAAATCGCCGACATATTGGCGCCTGTTTTTTTCAGTTTCAGATATTGGCCGATGAACTCAATAATATCCAGCCGGCGCTTAATTTCCTCAATGGGCGAATTATCCATGATTCAAATTATTAAACACTCTTAATATAATGCGTTATTTTGTCAATAAACATTTCATAATCATT
>CAZFZI010000052.1:2322-5114 GCA_964523275.1 uncultured Candidatus Saccharibacteria bacterium | reverse complement strand
GAGCCGGCGGGGGAAAATTTCGCGCCGGATTTTTTGCCGGAATTAACACCAAAGCAAATGCTGGCAATGGGGATATTTGGCGGCAAATATATGACCGATTGCAAAAGAGAATTTCCGGCGGATTGGTATCAAAACGCCAAGCTCAATCCGAATTTCCACGATCCAAAATTAAATTATTTTGGCGTTAACGCTTCGCAGCCGTTGAGCGTTTGGCGCAAAAAGGGGTGGATCCATCCGGCGGATCCGCGCGGATGGTTTCAGTGGTATTGCCGCTATTACATGGGCAGAAGAATGCCCGAATATGACCAGTGGCAGATAAAGCGCTGGAAAGCGATGCGTCGCCACATCGCCCAAATCAAAAAAAATTGCGCCCCGCGCGATCTGCTATGTCGTCCAAAACAGCGCCAGGCGGTTTTGCACTGGGCGTATGATGCGAGAAAGATTTAAGATTTAGGATTTAAGATTTAAGAATAAAAAAAAGAAGGGCTTAAAAAACAGCCCTATCCTGTAGTTGTAGTATGCCTGCATTGCGCACACTCATACCCTCCTCCTTCAGAGAGAGGGCGAGCATACATTTCTCTGCCGCATTTACTGCAAACTATTTTTTCACCTCCAAAAATTTTGCGCACAAATCGCACAAATAATGTGTATAAAAATTTTAGATAAATGTCAAGTTAATGAAGGTGGATTTTGGGGTGGATTTGTGGTAAAATGTCGTTATTATGACACTGGCGGAGTTTATCAAGCAAAGAAAATATTTGGTTTGGAGCACCGATAACTACGATAACCTCGGTCCGGAATCAATCACCGAGGCGGTTTTAAATTATGGTGATTTTGGCGATATAAACGAACTGAAAAAAATCATTGGAATTGAAAAAATGGCCAAAATTTTCAAAAAAGCGGTCAAGCAAAAAAGAACCAATTTGCGGCCGGAAATTATTCATTACTTCACTCTATACTTTAAAAAATACGCCAAATGATCCACAAAGAAATTTTAACCGAAAACCAAGCCAAATTATTGCCGGTGTTGAAAGTATTTTCCAGAAGCTTCGGTCTGGTGGGTGGCACTGCCATTGCTTTGCAAATCGGCCATCGGCGGTCAATTGATTTTGATATGTTTTCGCTCGAAAAATTCAGCAATTCGGCAATAGAAAGAAAAATAAAAGAAAAAACCGCGATTGATAAAATTATTGTTGATAAGCTCGATGAATTTACATTTATTGCCGAAGAAGTCAAATTTACTTTTTTTCGTTATATTTATGAAATTAGATATTCACAAAAATTGGATTCGGTCGTTAAAATGCCTGATTTATTGACCTTGGCGGCGATGAAAGCTTTTGCGCTTGGCCGTCGGGCAAAATGGAAAGATTACGTGGACTTGTATTTTATTTTGCGGGATTTTTACAGTATTAATGAAATTGTCAAAAAAGGTAATGATATTTTTGGTTCGGAATTTAACGATAAAATATTTAAGGTCCAATTGTCTTATTTCCAAGATATTAATTATGAAGAGACCGTGCGCTATTTACCTGGGTTTGAAACAAGTGACGCGAAAATAAAAAGAGAATTGGAAAAATTCAGTTTGGAATAAAATTTATTGGAATTATGGATACAAAAGATATCAGAAAAAGATATTTGGATTATTTTGTAAAGCGGGGGCACGCGATTGTGCCTTCGTGTGGTTTGGTGCCCGATAACGATCCGAGCACATTGTTCACCAGCGCGGGAATGCAAGCGATGATCCCTTATTTGTCGGGGCAAAAGCATCCATTGGGAGCGCGGATTGCCAATTCACAGAAATGTTTGCGCACGCAGGACATTGATGAAGTGGGGGATAATCGCCACACTACTTTTTTTGAGATGCTGGGCAATTGGTCTTTAAACGATTATTTTAAAAAAGAACAGCTTTCATGGGTTTTTGAATTTTTGACAAAAGAGATCGGGCTGAATCCCAAAAATTTGTATGTCACGGTTTTCAGAGGGTTGCCGGATGCGGGAATTCCCAAAGACGAGGAAACGGTAAAAATTTGGAAAGAGCTTTTTGCCGGAGCGGGAATTGATGCCAAAGATATTGATTTTTCTGAACGCGACGGTATGCAGGGCGGAAGGATATTTTATTATGACGAAACAAAAAACTGGTGGTCGCGCTCCGGCACGCCCGACAAAATGCCCGAAGGCGAATTGGGCGGTCCGGATTCGGAAATTTTCTGGGATTTTGGCGCGGGCCTGAAATTGCACGAAAATTCAAAATGGGCAAAACAACCTTGCCATATCAATTGTGATTGCGGCCGGTTTATGGAAATCGGCAATAATGTGTTCATGGAATATGCCAAGCGGGCCGGTAAAGTTGAAAAAATGGAACGGCGCAATGTTGATTTTGGCGGGGGATTGGAGCGAATCGCGGCGGCCAGCATCAATGACCCCGATGTTTTCAAAATTGATCTGTTTTTGCCGGCTATCAAAGAAGTTGAAAAATTATCGGACAAACAATATGGCGCGGATGAAATGATCACGAACGCGATGCGCGTGATTGCCGACCATATCCGCTCGGCAGTGTTTTTGATTGCTGATGGGGTTTTGCCCTCCAATAAAGCACAGGGATATTTTTGCCGCAGATTAATCCGGCGAGCGGTGGTTAATGGCCATCAGTTGGGAATTGAAAACAATTTTTTGCCGTTGCTTGCCGGTACGTATTTAAATACATATTTAAATACATACAAATTGCCGATAGAAAAAATTAAAGAAGAGCTGGAAAAGGAGGAAGCCAAATTTAGAAAAACATTAAAGGAGGG
>CAZFZI010000052.1:0-2222 GCA_964523275.1 uncultured Candidatus Saccharibacteria bacterium | reverse complement strand
TTCAGCGCGGTTCCAATATCACCGCCCAGCGTCTGCGGTTTGATTTTTCCCATCCGCAAAAGATGGCATCCGAGGAAATCAAGCAGGTTGAGGATTTGGTTAATGAACAAATCCAAAAAAAGATTCCGGTTGAAAAAAAAGAAATGGCAACCGATGACGCGCGCGCAAGCGGTGCCATGGGGGCGTTTGGCTCCAAATACGGGGAGAGAGTGACTGTCTACACGATAGGGGATTTTTCCAAAGAGATTTGCGGCGGTCCCCATATTGAAAACACGGGAGAGCTTGGTGCTTTTAAAATCACAAAAGAACAAAGTTCATCCGCAGGGGTGCGCCGCATTAAAGCGGTTTTGAAATGATTTTTTGTTGATTTTCCACAGGCGGATTTGCGTTGTTTTGCAAACTTGGTAAAATGAAGTTGTAAAAATAATTTTCCTGTCATTGGGAAAGTAAAATAAAAATATGGACAAAAAAATTGTTTATTATGTGATTGCGGGCGCGGTTTTAATTCTAATTGTTGGCATTATCATTGCGATGAACCAAGGCGGTGATGTTGTCCCGGCGCCGGATGGAGGCACGCCGGTTACGGAAGCGCCAAAATCGGAAACCGAAGTTAATAAAGATGTTGCCAAAGAGCTCAATCTGGCCGAAGGCCAGTTGCCGTTGCGGGTTACTATGGATGACAACGGCCAGTCAGCTTCTTTAACCCCCGGGAAAAACATCACCTTGATGCTGGGAGAGGATTATGACTGGGTGATTTCATCCAGCAATTCCGCGGTTCTGTCCCAAAGAGCGGTTGGTATGAATGATCCGCGCGTGCAAGCGGTCTACCAGGTGGTTGGCGGGGGAACGGCGGTTTTGTCCGCGCAGGGAGCTTGCAAGAGCGGCGCGATGTGCGCAAAGCCCGCGGTCAATTTTGTTTTCAATGTTGACGGGGTGATCAGCGAAAATTTTGAGCCTGAGGATTTGGTGAAATAAAAAAGCAACTTTGTTAAGCTTTTGAAAACGGCTTTTAAAAGAGCCGTTTTTGGTAGAAATATTTAACTTAAAATCATGAAGGTTATTATCGGCTCAAAAAATAAAAATAAAGTTGAGGCGTTGGTGGAAATTGTTGCGCAGTATGATTTTTTGGCATCGGCGGAAATTTTCGGAGTTGATGTTGACAGCCAAGTTGCCGACCAGCCCAAAAGCTTGAAGGAAACCATTGGCGGAGCCAAGAATCGCGCCCGCAATGTTTTCAAAAATTGCGATTTGGGAGTTGGCGTGGAAGATGGGTTGATGAAAGTGGAGGGGTCTTTGACGGGCTTTATGAATGTTTGTGTTTGCGCGTTATATGATGGCAAAAGATATTATCTGGGATTATCCGCGGCATTTGAATATCCGCCCAAGGTGGTTGATCTGGTGGAAAAGGGGATGGACATTAACCAAGCCTTTTATGCCTTGGGGCTGACCAAAAATCCGAGCGTTGGATCGGCCGAGGGTGCGATTGGCATTTTAACCCGCGACCGGTGGAATCGCAAAGAAACCGCCAAGCAAGCGATAACATCCGCGCTGATCCAGTTGGAAAACAAAGAATTATACCAAGCCATGTGATAACGAAAAAACGCCTCCGCGGGGAAGGCGTTTAAATTTCAGGTTGATTATTTGGTTTTTTCCAGTACTGCCGCGAAAAGTTCGGGATGTTTTTCGGAAAATTGCGATAATATCTTGCGGTCAATGACGATGTTTTTATTTTTAAGCGCGTTGATGAAACGGCTGTAATTGGTGCCGTTTTTGCGGCAAACCGCGTTGATATGAATATTCCACATCGCGCGATTTTCGCGTTTTTTTACTTTGCGATCGCGATAATTGTAGCTGAGCGCTTTCATCATTGCCTGTTTGGCCGAGGCCAGCTTTGATTTGCGCCCCCAGCAAAAACCTTTGGTGTATTCAATTATATTGGCTCTTTTTTTGTGATGGAGCGTTCCTCGTTTTACTCTGGACATATTATTTAATGATTAGTTTCCTGATTTTCTTTGCTTCCGATTCGTTAAGCGGCACCCATTTTCTGCCCGCGCGAACCTTGTTGCCCGACATTTTGGACCGCAAGTGGCAGGATCCGGTGGCGCGGTGCAATATCTTGCCGGTTTTGGTGATCTTGAATCTTTTGGTGATTGATTTTCTCGTCTTCATTTTTTTGCCAATTTCGTTTCCCGCTTTTCTTTTAGAAATTAGAAATTAGAAAT
>CAZFZI010000051.1:0-5121 GCA_964523275.1 uncultured Candidatus Saccharibacteria bacterium | reverse complement strand
GCCCACCCGGCGGCAAACGGAAAGAAAACGATGCCCACCGGCAACGCGAATTTGAGTAATATCACCACCCCAATTATCAAAAGATTAATCATTGAATTTATTGCCAAAAATTACATAAGCCCGACGTATCGGCAACTTCCCTTTTGGCGCAATCCGCGAAAGATTCCATATGTTCCAAATGACCGCCCGGAAACGCGTATTCGCCTTGGCCATGCGATCCCTTTCTTTTCCCAAGCAAAACCTTGCCATCTTTAAAAATCATCACCCCCATGCCAACTTTCGGCTTGTTTTCCTATTTCATGGTTTTCATGATTTTACCCGCGACATCCTTCGCCAATTTATTCTATTTCTTCCAAAATGGCTTTGATGTTCTTTTTTAATTCCGGCAAGTCTTCCTTTATCGTTTTCCAAACTTTTTCAAAATTCAATCCAAAATAATCATGTGTTAAAACATCCCTCATCCCGCAAATATCTTTCCATGGAATTTCTTCGTGATCTTTTTTAAAATCAGCGGCAATATTTTTTGCCGCTTCGCCAATAATTTCAATTCTTCTGACCGCCGCGTCCTGCGTCGCGCCATTCTTACGAAAGTCATCCTTGGACATACCGCCAACATAAAGGTCAACCCTCTGGATGGATTCCAATATATCTCTTACAAAAGCTTTTTGGCTTCTTTTAATCATAATATCGGAATTTGCTCTTTCAATATCTCGTCTTTCAATAACGGATGGAGCAAATGGTATTCCACTAAATCAACTTTTTTGCCAACATTTTCCTCTAAATCAACTTTCAGGCCTCCCATACCAAACAGGGTCATTTCGTCGGGCAATTCCACCAATAAATCAATATCGCTGCTCTTTTTTTGCTCGCCGCGAGCGTAAGAACCAAAAATCGCGGCCTTGGTCACGCCTCTTTTTTCCAGAACCGATTTGATTTTTTTAACCATTTGCTTGTCCATAATTTTAAAATACCACAAATCCCGCAGTTTTCAACCAAAATCACCGAGCAAATTAATCTCCGGTTTTTACCGCTTTTTTAATTTATATCTTAAACGAACAAAAACTATAGAATATCGTAATACTGTGTTTTGGTTTTCAAGCTATTGATTGCCAATTCACAGGCTCTAAATAGCGGCTGGGGTAATTTATCAAGTTTATACCAATTCCATGATTCTGACTTTTCCGGCTCCAAAATTTTCGGCTCCCTGTTTGCCCAATCGGCAATCAAGCCGATATGCACATAGTGCTTGGGCGCATATTCGGTTAAATTGGCCAAAAACTGGAATTTGATGTTTTTAATCCCAATACCGCATTCTTCGGCAACTTCCCTTTTGGCGCAATCCGCAAATGATTCCATATATTCCAAATGCCCGCCCGGAAACGCGTATTCGCCTTGGCCATGCGATCCCTTTCTTTTCCCAAGCAAAACCTTGCCATCTTTAAAAATCATCACCCCCACGCCAACTTTCGGTTTGTTCGGCCTCTTCATAATTTTGCCCTTATTTGGTTATACTTTTTGCCGCTACCGTCCGCCTTCGCCAAGGCTTCGGACAGACTTCGCTCACCGCGCGGATAATTCGGTTTATCGGCCATGACAATGTTTATATTTCACCGGACGGCCATCAGACTTTTTCGCTCCGCAGGGACAGGGATCGTTGCGATTCACATTATCGTATTTGGCCGCGGGTTTTTGGGATCGGGGTTGCGCCATGGATGATACGGCATTTTTATTTATGGAAACATTGAGCAAGTTTTGCAAGATATTGCCCTCCACGGTGTCCAACAAAACGCGAAACTGCTTGTTGGCTTCGCTTTTATATTCCACCAAAGGATCCTGCTGGCCAAAAGCGCGCAAACGCGTTGCGTCGCGCACGTTATCCATCAATTCCAAATGCTCCTGCCAAAAAAAGTCAATCGTTCGCAAGGCGATAAACCGGCCGGCTTGCAACATTGCCTCCCGTCCGTTTTCATCCTCGCGTTTTTGGTATTGCTCGCCAACATTGCCTTTTCGCGCCAGATCCAAAACGTAGGCGGCAAAATCATCATCGCTTTTTTCCAAAATATCGTTGCGTTTTTTATAGATCACTTCACGCTGCTTGTTCAAAACGCTGTCATAATCCAGCAAATGTTTGCGAATGTCAAAATTAGCGCCTTCAATCTTGATTTGCGCCTCCTCAATCCGTTTGGAAACCATTCCCGACTCAATGGGCATATCATCGGGAACCTTGAGCATATCCATAAGTTTTTTCATGGCATCGCCGGCGAATATCCGCGCCAGATCATCCTCGGTGGAAATAAAAAACTGCGTTGTCCCCGGGTCGCCCTGGCGGCCGCCGCGGCCGCGCAATTGATTGTCAATCCGCCGCGCCTCGTGGCGCTCGGTGCCGACAATAAACAACCCGCCCGCTTCGCGGACTTTGTTCGCTTCATTTTCATCGGGCGGATTGCCGCCCAGAATAATATCCACGCCGCGTCCGGCCATATTTGTGGCAATGGTCACCGCCCCCGATCTTCCGGCCTGCGCGATAATTTCACCCTCCCTTTCATGGTTTTTGGCATTGAGAATTTCGTGGGGCACGCCTTCCCGTTCCAACAATTTGCCCAAATACTCGTTTTTTTCCACCGATCGGGTACCCACCAGCACCGGCTGGCCCGCCTTGTGCCGCGCCTCAATCTCGGCCACCACGGCTTTGAATTTGCCGGCCTCGGTTTTATAAATACGATCAGGCAAATCAGCGCGACACAACACCCGATTGGTGGGTATGGGCACGCAATCCAGAGTGTAAACTTTGTCAAATTCCTCGGCCGAAGTCATCGCCGTACCGGTCATTCCCGCCAATTTTTCATACATTCTGAAAAGATTTTGGAAAGTGATTGACGCCAGCGTGAGCGATTCGGGCTGGACGGCAACACCCTCCTTGGCTTCAATCGCTTGATGCAACCCTCCCGACCAGCGCCGCCCGGGCATCAAACGACCGGTAAATTCATCAATGATCACAATTTGGCCATCCTTAACCACATAGTCGCGGTCAAGCCGGTAAAGCGCCTGCGCGCGCAAGGCTTGTTCCAGGTGATGTAAATATTTGATCCCCTTTTCTTCATATATATTGTCCGTTCCCATAATCCGCTCCACCTTGGCAATACCCGCCTCGGTCAAAGTGGCGGCACGATCTTTTTCATCAATTTTGTAATCAGCGTCGGGATCCAAACGCGGAATAATGCGAGCAAAATCCTGATACCATTTTGAACTCTCCTCGTCAGGCGCCGAAATAATCAACGGCGTGCGCGCCTCATCAATCAAAATGGAATCCACTTCGTCAACAATGGCATAATTGAACTTTCTCTGGACCTTGTCCTCCAAGCGATAAGCCATATTGTCGCGCAAATAATCAAACCCGAATTCATTGTTAGTGCCATAGGTGATGTCGGCCGCGTAGGCTTCCTTGCGCGAACATGGCCGTAAAAAATCTTGCGACACGCGAAATGATCCCAAACTGTCGCGCTGAGCGTCTTGCGACTCCTGGGCTTTTTTGTAATCAGGGTCATACAAAAACGACTGATCATGATTAACGCATCCGGTTGACAGTCCCAGCGCGCGATAAACCTGCCCCATCCAAACGCAATCACGGCGCGCTAAATAATCGTTCACAGTCACCAAGTGCACCCCCTTGCCTTCCAGCGCGTTTAGATACACCGGGCAAGTGGCGGTAAGAGTCTTGCCTTCGCCGGTTTTCATTTCCGCGATCTTTCCCTGATGCAAAACAATGCCGCCCATAAGTTGAACATCAAAATGGCGCTGGCCCAAATTGCGGCGCGCGGCCTCGCGGACAAGCGCGAACGCTTCGGGCAACAAATCATCCAAAAGCGCGGATTTTGCCAACCGCTCCCTGAATTCTTCGGTTTTGCCCCGCAGTTGACCATCGCTCAAGTCTTGAAAATCTTTTTCCAATCCATTGATCGCGGCCACTGAAGGCTGTAATTTTTTAAAATAGTTTTTGTTTTCGTCACCGAAAATCTTGGTCAAAAAGGACATATTATATAATAATTCCAAAATTTCTAATTTCTAATTTCAAAATAAATTCCATAATTTTAAAATTTTCAATTTTTAACATTTATTCAGAAATTTGTCATTAGGAATTTGTCATTTCAACGATTTCCATTGTAGTCCAATTTCAAAAAAAAGAAAGGGTTAACCCCCCTTCTTCGCCCGCCGCCATCCATTGTTATTATTTGCGGGTTTTGTCAAGCATTTTTTCTTTGAAATCCGTGATCTGGCGTTGGAGATCATCACGCGCCGCGACGATCGCTTTTTCCAAATCATCAGCGCTAACGCCCGCACGAATTTTACCGCCGGGAAAAGTTATCAGAACCTCGGCCCGAAAAATATCCCCATGGCGCTGATTAGTAGTAGTTTTTCCAATCTCCGCATCAACCTCAATGGACGATTTCAAGCCGGGCGCATCGGCAACTTGAAAAACATCAAAATATCTTTCCAAGGAAGAAATTTTTTCTTCGGCAAACTCGCGCAACGCCGGCGTTAATTCAAAATTCTTGGTTTTGATGATAATATTCATAAAATTTTTGGTACGTATTAAAATTAGATTATTGCGCTATGCCATATTACTATATTACAAAATTTAAAATTAGAATATTGCAAAAATAGAACTATCCTAACACAACAGAGGGATATTCTTTTGAAATATTCCTCTGTTGTCGGCAACGCTTTAATTAACGATTGCAAACTTTCTTCTTGCTTTTGCGCGCCTTGATTTTGTTTTCCTTTGAAGGACGCGCTTTCTTTTGTTTGGGAACAACAACCATATTTTTTTAATTAAAGCTCAAGGCCTCTGTGTGAAATTTTCCTCCCGCTTGGCGCAAATTACTTCTTCTTTTTTGCGCCGCCTTTCTTGGCGACTTTCTTTTTCGGAGCGGCTTTCTTCTTTGTCGCCGGCTTTTTCTTTTTTGCTACCATGATTTTTTATTGTTATTCTTAAAAAACTTTTTTTGATCTTTCGACCGTTTAAAAATTTTGCCCGCTAAATTTTTGTCAAAAAAATTTTCGCGACATTCATTAATTTTATTTTTTCACGCCAGCAAACTTTGTCAAGTGTGGATAACTCAA
>CAZFZI010000050.1:0-5275 GCA_964523275.1 uncultured Candidatus Saccharibacteria bacterium | reverse complement strand
GCAAAAATTTCTTATGCTTATTATCTATCAAATTCTCAAAACCCCGTCAAGAGTCACAAGGAGCGATTGAGAAAAAGCCGTCGCTGGTATCGCGAATTTTTGAATTCGCTCCCAGCCCCATAATCTCAACCTTGTATCCCTGCCCGGCAGGAACACCGCTCACCGCCCAAACTGCGCTACCTTTGCCCGCAACACCTGATTCATCGCTGGAAGCAGGCACAGAATTCAAGCCAAGATAATAATAATTGGAACCGTTCATTGCCGCCTCCACCAGCCTGATACCCACCATTTCCACCCCAGAACTTTCCCACCCTATCTCCATTCTTTCCCCCAAGCAAAAAGTTTCTTTTCCATTGGGATTGGCAACCTTGATATAAGGGTTGCGATTGGGCGCGGGAATAATACTGCTTGAGGCTTTACTCACCGCGCCTTTTGAAACAATAACTTCAATATCTATGTTGCCACTGTCAACGCAAGCGCAACAGCCCACGCAAGAGCTTCCTCCCACGAATTTTATCACACCCGTATTTTGATTTATATCACAATAAACCTCGCGGCCGCGCGTATCTTTGTTAAATTCTTTTTTAACAATCTTAACAATTTTCCAATTTTTTGGGTTGATCACCACTTCGCCCTTCACATAGCCATCTCCGCCGCAAGAACAATCGGCTTTGGAAGCGCCTCTGATCAGAATCCGGTAATTGTCCTTGTCAATGTATTTTCTTTCCACCACCCAAGGGCCTTTTCTCACCGCGCCGCTTTCTTCATAAGTCTCGGCATAACCGCTTCCTTCGGGGCAACAATCTTTACCAAAATACTCTTTGAATAAATTGTCAGAAGAACCGTTCAAATCCGCGTAATAAATTTTCCCGGTTTGCCCAGGCTCTTTTGAAAAAAGATAAATATCATTACAACGCGCTTGATCAAATTTGGCCGAAATATCCCAATCTGTTGGTATCGGATCAATAGGAATATCCGTGTCGGTTTTTATGTTTGGCACCACAGCTTGTGAAAAAGATTCGGGCAAATCGCTTGAATCTTTATTTTCCGACAATGCGTTTACGAACACAATATCTTTTAAGATTGCTTTGCCATTTTTATCAACCACAACCTTGGCAAACGCTTGCTGAGAGCGCATTTTTTTCTCCAGTTCACCGCCCGTGCCTTCGGGGACAAAATACTGCTCAATCCCATAGGTAATGCTTATTGTGCTGTTGTAAGCGTAGACCGATTTAACATTTCCCTTGATAAAAATTCCTTGATCAGGTTCGTTTCTAGTTAACGATTTGGCAATCCAATAATTGTTCTTCTTTTCTAAAACAAGATAAACAATATCATTTCTTTTGATACTTTGACTTTCGTCAATGATTAAATCATTCTTGATTCGCGAAATTTCATACTGCAAAGTCACATAATCGCCACGCAAGAGATCACGCGGATCAAAAGGCTCTATAGGCAGTAAAACTTCCGCTCCTCTTGCCAAAAGAGAAGCGTTGAAAACCACCAAACCCATGGCAATCACAAGCTGGACGGCAACCGCGATTAGAAATTTTACCGATAAGGACAGATTGATTTTCATTGGTTTTGTTGATTGGAAGTTATTGATTGCGCCAGATAGCGCCAGCCGCGCTCCATTGCCCAGCCGATAACGAACAGCATAATGCCCGCAATAATGAAAAATACACTTTTGTCCATAAACTTGAAAAACCAGTCAAAATATTTTTCCGCCACAAAGATTATTAACAACACCGCGCCAAAATTTATCATCCAAACTTCCCGGCGCCGGTAACCGGCAAAAATCACGCCTAAAATTTCAAACAACAAAGTGAAATTAAAAACCGCGGCCCAAAACAACCCTGCTCCGGTGAGCTGCCCCGGCCACTTCCCAATTATTAAAGACTGTTCAGGTAGGACAATCAACAGCCCAAAGAGTAAAAACAGCCCCAAAACAAAAGATGCTTCTTCAATTAAAACAATCTTTTTTGACCAGCAATAAAGCAAAGTCAGCATCGCCCAGCCGCCAACAAGGAACAGCGCAATCGTATTTTGCCAAACATCAAATACTCTACCACTTGCGATTATTTCTTCCAAAGATTGCAAGCCGGATTGAGTTGAAAAAGCAAAAAGCAAAAAATTCGCCAGCAACAAACCAATCACCACATAAGCGGCGCCAAAACGTTTCCAAGCCGTTTTTTGCATTTGCCAAAAGCCGAGAGCATATAATAAAATTGCCAACCACATCAAACCGACCAACGCCGTAAGCACAACATGGGAAGTGATTTCGATCTGCCAAAAAGTGGTTTGTGCCACCCACCAAACCAGAAAACCGACAATACCGATTGCGGCGCAATAAAAAGATCGGCCAAAATAAGCCATTGCCGCGAGAATCAAAACCGCGATCAGTAAAATCGTCCGCCAAGAAAGCGGACCTCCCAAGTTGTTGTTAACCGCATAAGCCATGTTAGCCAACGCCAAGCTTCCCAAAACCAAAAACCATTGGCTCATTGCGTCTTTGCGCGACAAAGATAGTTGCAAATACCAATTGTGTTCGCTTAATCCAGAATTGCGATGATGTTTTTGGCACAAAAACGCACGAAAAAGCGCAACAATTATAAAAACTATTACCGTAATAACCACCAATGCGTTTAAAATTAGCAACATCCAAGAATCCATAAATTTAATAACGATCCGGCGAATCGTTTAAAAATTCCCGGCGCAATTTGAAGCCGGAAACCGAAAAGGCGACTGCCGCGATCAATAATAAAAGCCACGGAGTTAAAAACAAAGGATTGTAAATCACGCGCATAAACAAACCGAAGGGATACCAAACCAAACCCACAAAACCGGCAAAAACCGCCAGCCAACGGATTGACGCGATTTCCAATGCCCAGGCCGCAGCCAGTGAACCCAAAGACCACCACAAAAAACCATCGGGCCAATAAATCCGCGTGTTATACATTTGCGCCGCCAAAAACACCGCGCCGCCAAAAATCAGCGCGCCCAAAAAAAGCATCGCTTCCCCGGATTTTTCCAGGCGCGATTTTTCCCGCAACGCCCAACCAATTCCATCAACGCAAAACATAGAAAAGATCAGCGTCATCATTTTCCCTTCGCGCGTCATCTCTTGCCAATTGGCGGCAATAAAAGAAAATATTCCCAGCCCGATCAAAATCGCACCGATTGTCGCCACCACGCGAATGGTTTTTTTCTGCGCTTCTTCTTTAATGTCTTCTCCGGAAATCGCGACAGAAAACAAATCCTCAATTTCTTCAACTTTCACGCCTTGCGTTAACAGATAGCTGTAGATTTCTTCTTTTTTTTTGCCATCTTTTAACGCCTGCGCAATATATTGGATATGATTTGATTCCATAAATTTATTTATTGATTCATTGTATAATGAAAAAAAATTCTTTGCAAAACTCAATAAAAAAGGTTGAACAAATTTGCCCAACCTATACGGCCACCGGTATGCTTGCGACCAAAAGCGTTCCTTTGACGCAAGTAATGGAAATTTGCGCTGTTTTTGCTCCTGCGTTTTCACTTTTGATCTCTAAACGTTCATTCCTCGCAAAAGAACTGACAAAATCTGCCAATGTTGTGCCGCTCCCATCACCCTTATTCATCCTAATCCCCAAAATAGTGCGATAGCCATATCGAGGAGTCCGCGATCTGACAAACTCAACTTGGTATGACACCGCGTCGGGATTGACCAAAAAGAATGTTCTCAATAATATTTTTAGCGCCTCAACGCTCACATGCCACGGCATAGTACAACATCCGCCGGTTTCTTCTAAATCCCTGCAAAAAATAACATTGATTCCCATCTTGCCAACGTTAGACGGCAGAATTCTGTATCTGGTGCTATCTGGCATTTCCATAATCCAACCCCTCCTTATAACGAATTTTTAACGAGCTATACGGAAACGAGTGTTTATAAAAAACAAAAAAATCTCGTTACCCGAGAATTTGCCATTTGCTTTTTATTGTTAAAATGATTATTTATTCATTTTGCAAACGAAAAATTCCCGAACTCCAAGAGGGGCTAAAAAAATAAAACCAAAAATTGTTTCTTGCGACTATTTTTCGCATAATTTCGTTTTGATTGATGTATATACATATGTATATACATTTCTTTTCATTCTCGCAGTTTACATATTCGCAAAAATAAAACTCTTTGTCAATTGCCGCCGGCTAACGAATAATCTTGATACCGGCCAAAGATTCAACTTTTATAAAATCATTATCATTGGTAGCGATCTTATCAATCAAATTATTTTGCATTAACGACAAATGAAAGGCATCGCGGGGCCGCAAATCAAAAATCCCGATATTGGATAAAGCATCTTTTGTCCCCTTTTCACAATCAGCAAATTGCAACAATGCGACTTTGCGTAGAACTTGATCGGTAAACTTATTTAATAAGTTGAATATCGGCCCGCCCGAACAGTTAAAAGCGGCGTTATTGCTTTTATTATATTCTTTTTTAACCGAATACCACATCTCATCAAGCGCCAAGCAAGAACTGGCCAATCTATATTTTTTTACCATTATTTTTGCCAATAGAATCCGGATTCGCCTTTTGATATCGTCTGTTTTAGGATATGCCCAGTGGACCAAAAAATTTGCGTCAAGATAAATATAATTTTCTTTTTCAATTATCATAGCCTTCTCGAAGATATTTTTCTATATCCGTAAAATCTTTTTCGGCCATTACGCGACCGATATTAACAATTCCTTCAGTTTCAATGATAAATTGTTTGTCCTCATCAGACAAAGAATCAAAAAGCTCATCGCCAATATCCGCGCGAAGTTCTTCAAACTTGCCGATATTTCCCACATAGGCAGAATGAATCAGCAAATCGGCAATATTCAATTGTTCGTATGAAATAATGTTCATATTTTCGCGATTAATTCCTTAAATTCGCTAAACCCCGCAATTAATTCTTTTTTTAAATCATCAAACGACGGCAAATCTTTTTTACTGTAATGAATATTCAAACTAACGCTAAATTCTTGCCTCGCGCCTTCAAGCGGCTTTATCTTAACCAATCGCCTGGCGTTATTTTCATCAAAAACAAAACTTACGCCTGCGCTTTTAATTTTTTTAATTTTTGCGATCCTTCCACTGATTAAATCTTCAACTTGAAAATCATCTTTATCGGGAACGGCGGTTATTTCACAATTAACTCCGTAGGCGTTAATTTCTTCCTCTTTCCCAAAGAAATTCCTTTCAGTAATTTTTTCCAAATCAATAACCAAATTGGAATTTTCGGGA
>CAZFZI010000049.1:0-5306 GCA_964523275.1 uncultured Candidatus Saccharibacteria bacterium | reverse complement strand
AGAAAACATCAAAGCGAGCAATAAATAATTTAAAAATATGGAAAAACAAATTTTGGATGAGTTCAAAAACAAACTGGAAACCGAAAAGCTGGAAATCGTTGCGGAATTGAAAAAAATTGCCGAACAAAGCGGGAATAATCCGGCCGAATGGGAAACAATATTCACCCGCGACCAAAAAGAAATTGGTAGCGAAGCCGCGGAAACCAGGGAAGATGAGGCGGAAGCCTTTGTGGCCCAATTGGCAATCGCCAAAAAATTGGCGCAAAAATTGTCGGATATTGATATCGCTCTGGAAAAGATTGCGGCGCAAACCTATGGAAAATGCGAAAATTGCGACCAAGAAATGCCTCTGGCACGCTTGCAAGCGTTGCCGGAAGCCAGAATATGTTTTGATTGCGCCTCGGAAAAATAGCGGCAATATGTATTTTGTCTATCTTTTGCAATGTTGCGACAGCACCATCTATACCGGCATCACCACCAATGTGGCGCGCAGGTTTTCCGAACACAAAAACAAAAAAGGCGGGCACTACACCGCCGCGCATAATGCCAAAAAAATAATCCACACCGAAGAATTTGCCACCAGATCGCTTGCCCTCAAGCGCGAAGCCCAAATAAAGAGCTGGCCTCGCAAAAAGAAACTGGATTTAATCAAATTCCAACCGCCCAACAACGGTTTTTAGCAAAAACCTCAAATTGGATGTATATATTTGAATATATACATCTGTCTTAATGTGCAAAATATCCCATAATGCCAAAATGGTGCGTATGTTACTCTGCACAGATAATATGTATTCACTCGCTTGAATATTAGCCTAAACATCCCGGCAACCAACCAAAAAATTTATGTTCTCTGAACAGCAAAAATTTAATAACGAACCAACAACACAAGAATTAAAAGAAAAAAATCCAACTCCGCGGGAAAAATTGCTCGCCTTGGAAAAAGAAGGGATATTTGTTTTTCATGGTTCTCCTGTTGGTGGAATTGAAGCCTTGGAGCCGCGCCAAGCCGTAATCGGAAGAAATCAAAAAAAGCATGGAGAGCCGTGTGTTGCCGCAACTGGATTTGCGGAAATTGCGATTTTCAGGGCAATCATAAACTATGAAAATTTTCCTGAAGGATGCGCCAGCACCTTTGGATTAAAACACGGTTTACCATATTTTGAGACAACCGAAGCAATTCGGGAGAATCTTACGGGTAAAACAGGTTATGTGTATGTTTTTAATAAATCTGATTTTGAACAATTTGGAAAATCAAATTTTGAATCAAGATGCAATAAAAAAATCAAGCCGATAGAAATTATTGAAGTAACATCCAATGATTTGCCAAAAAATATTGTTCGTGTTGAAAAAATTTCAAACAAATTGGCAAAAAATATTAATTATAATTGCTAAGAGTATCGCAGCCGTCTCAATATCTCAGACAACCAGCCAATAAATTTATAACGCCTATGAGAGAAATACAAAGGAATATAGTTTCAGCGCTAATCTTTTCAAAAGACGGAAAATTGTTTCAAGGGATGAAAGATAAAATGATGGGCGGTGTTTATTATGATTGCTGGCACATCCCGGGCGGTGGTGTTGATGAAGGTGAAAATAAAGAAGAAGCCCTAAAAAGAGAAGTTAAGGAAGAGGCAGGGATTGATATCTCCGGATATAAAATTGTTTTGGTTGATGATGCGGGAAGGGGCGAATCAAATAAAACCCTAAAAACCGGAGAAAAAGCTCTATGTAAAATGAAATTTTTTGTTTATAGGGTTGATATCAATGATAAAAATTCAGATGAAATCAAGATAAATCTTAATGATGACCTCGTAAAATACAGATGGACGGATCACAAAGAATTGAGCGATTTAAAACTGACCCCGCCGTCAGTGGAATTATTCAAAAAACTGGGATATTTATAATTAAAATAATTTTAGCGGCAAAGTTTACAGAGACCAATCCTCACCAAATTTATCGAATAGAATTTGTTATTACGATGAAATATGAAACCTTTCGCCCGAAAGGTGGAACAAATCACATACGTCGGACGTATGCAACCTTTCTCTTGTTTTTTGGTTTTGTGCTATGATAGAACCATTATTAATAGTCAATAAACAAAAAATATATGAAGAAAAATATTGTTGTGCTCATTGTTGTTGTCGCGATTGCGGCGGTTAGTCTGTTGTGGTATCTGATAAACGCTTTTAAAGAAGTTAGCAAAACACCCGATGGCCAAGATGTCCAAACACAAGAAACACAAAATCAAGACACTGGCGGCGTTTGGCCCGAAGAAAGCGTGCCGGCGGAAAATAATGAAGTGAATGAACCCCCAACGACCGAGGAGCAAGCAATTGAACCGCAAGATACCGGCAAAACAGTTATCGGAAAATCAGTTAACGGGCGCGATATTGTTGCCTATCACTTCGGAACCGGCGCAAAGGAAATTCTATTCGTTGGCGGCGCGCACGGAGGATGCTCATGGAACACCGCTCTCTTGGCATATCAATTAGCTGACTATTTAAAAGCAAACCCGAATGAAATACCCGCAAGCCTCAAAATAACCGTCATTCCCGTTCTAAACCCCGACGGATTGGCAAAAGTTGTTGACAAAACAGGAGCGTTTGCGGCTAACGACGTCGCAACTCCGGCAGACGCGTCCGCGGCAAGATTTAATGCCAACGGCGTGGATCTAAATCGCAATTTTGACTGCGAATGGAAGGCAACCGGCGTTTGGCAAAACAAAACCGTGAGCGGTGGCAACGCCCCATTTTCCGAACCGGAAAGCGCGGCGATACGCGATTATGCCAAAAGCCATCAATTAGCCGCGGTTGTTGCCTGGTATAGCGCCGCGGGTGGAGTGTTTTCATCAAGTTGCGGCAACGGCGTTTCTTCTGAAACACAAGCGATCACCGATGTTTATGCCAAAGCCTCGGGATATCCGGCACACAAGGATTTTGACTTCTATGAAATCACCGGGGATATGACCAACTGGTTTGCCAAAAACAATGTTCCGGCAATCGGCGTGGTTTTGTCAACTTCCGACAATCCCGAATGGAGCAAAAACTGGGCGGGATGCAAAGCGTTTTTTGAACATTACGGCAAATGAAATTTCTCTCCAACAAGCAATTAATCGCGATTACCGTTTTTTGCTCGGTTTTGTTGATTGCGGTTTTGTTCTCATTGTTTTTTCCGCAAAAAGAAAAGAAAATTAATATTCCGGCAGTTAAAACGCCCGAATCGGTTCCCGCGGCCGAAACAATAACACCGCTAAAAAACCAAAAGCCGCAACACGAAATTATCGGTTATTCCGTCCAAAATCGTGAAATTGAATCATACACTTTTGGCGCCGGAGACAAATTGCTTATTTTTGTGGGCGGAATCCATGGCGGATACGAATGGAACAACGTGCTTTTGGCTTATGAATTCATTGACTATCTTGAATCAAACCCGGAAATAATTCCCGATAATTTATCCGTGGCAATTATTCCTTGCGCCAATCCCGACGGATTGACAAAAACAACCGGCAAAAACGGCCGTTTCACAATTGCGGATATTTCAACCGGATCCAATGAGGCGGGCAGATTCAATGCTAATGGCGTGGATCTAAATCGCAATTTTGACTGCAATTGGCAACCCAAAGGGGTGTGGCGGCAACAAGAAGTGAACGCCGGCACCGCCGCGTTTTCCGAACCGGAAAGCGCGGCAATCAAAAATTTTGTTTTGCAGAACAATCCCGCGGCCGTGCTTTTTTGGCACAGCCAATCCAACGCCGTCTATGGCTCAATGTGCAACAATGATATGATGCCCGAAACCCGCGCCATTTTAAACGCCTATGCCAACGCCTCGGGATATCCGGCAGTGGACACTTTTGACGGCTATCAAGTAACTGGCGATGCCACCGACTGGCTCGCGTCTATCAACATTCCCGCAATCAGCGTGGAACTTTCCACCCACGAAACCACCGAATGGCAAAAAAACCTCGCTGGCATCAACGCCATCTTTAAATACTACGAAGATATATGAATATTACCTTTTGGGGAGCGGCGCGGAATGTTACCGGATCAAAACATTTAATAGAAACCGATGGATTCAATCTTTTGCTTGATTGCGGTTTTTATCAGGGCAGAAGGACCGATTCCAATCAGCAAAACCGCTATTTGCCTTTTGACGCCAAAACCATTGGCGCGGTGATTTTGTCGCACGCGCACCTTGACCATTGCGGATCGTTGCCGATGCTGGTAAAAAACGGTTTTGCGGGGAAAATATACTGCACTCCCGCCACCGCCGAGATTGCCGAATATATCTTGTTGGATTCGGCCAATATCCAGAAACATGACGCTGATTATTACAACGCCCGTGCCGCGCAAAACAACGAGAAGCCGATCGCGCCGATATACAACGAAGAGGATGTGCGAAAAGTTATTGAGCGTTTTGAACCGGTGGATTATTTTTCAACAAGCGGCGAGTGGACCAATATCAGCAAAAACATTCGCTTCAAATTTTATGACGCCGGCCATATTTTGGGTTCGGCGGCAATTCTGCTGGAAATCAAAGAAAACGGAACTATCAAAACTTTGGCGTTCAGCGGAGATTTGGGACGTGACGAACTGCCCATATTGAAAAAACCCGAAACTATACGCGAAAACGCGACCGCCTTGATAATGGAATGCACCTATGGCAACCGAACTCACCAGCCCATGCCCCAGGTATTTGGAAAATTAAAAGATATCGTCAACCGAGCCGCGCGCCAAAAAGGCAAAATTATCGTGCCGGCATTTTCCTTGGGAAGAACGCAAGAGTTAATTTATATTTTGCATTTATTGAACAAACAGAAAGTCATTCCGAGCTTGCCAATATATGTTGACACCCCTCTGGGTGGTAAAATCACCAAAGTTTTCCCCCGTTATGTTAATGATTTTGACAAGGATTTCAAAAAAGAATTCGGAAACAAGAGGCACGAGGTATTTGCTTTTAATAATTTAAAATACACGCGTTCGGTTTTTGAATCAAAATCGCTCAACGGCAAAAAGGAGCCGATGATAATTATTGCCGGATCGGGGATGTGTGAAGGCGGGCGGATATTGCATCATTTGAAAAACAATATCGGCAATGCCAACAATATCGTTTTGATCACCGGTTTTCAAGCGCAAAACACATTGGGGCGAAAAATTCTGGAAAAACAAACTCCGGTGAGAATATTCGGCCGGTGGTATGATGTGCATGCCAAAGTGATGGTGCTCAATGAATTAAGCGCCCACGCCGATCAAGAAGATCTTTTGAATTACGCCAAAAGCGTCAAAGGATTGAAAAACTTGTTTTTGGTG
>CAZFZI010000048.1:0-5412 GCA_964523275.1 uncultured Candidatus Saccharibacteria bacterium | reverse complement strand
CCCGCGCCGCGCGAGGATAGGCAGTGTTTGGCGTTCACCAGCGCCAGCTTCATTGAATATTCAATATCGTTATCGCTTGCCATCATCCCCGACATAAATCCGGAAGCAAACGCGTCTCCCGCGCCGGTGACATCGGCCACTTTAAATTTCTTCAATTTTGCTTCATAAATTTTACCCTCGGCAATAACTGTCGCGCCCTCCGCCCCTTTTGTGATAACATTGATTCCTTGATGTATATGCGCGGTTTTTTTGATAATGTTTTTCTCGTCAGCATAGCTAACGCCCGTTAACGCAGATGCTTCTTCTTTGTTTAAGATTAAAACATCAATCCTTGCCAGCAAACTCTTGATACAGGCACGGCCCATCGCCAGTTGCGAATTTCCCAAATTGGCCGCCACCATCGCGCCCTGATTTTTGGCATGCGCGGTGATCCGCTCAGTCAAACGACACAGCTTGCCCGACAACGGCGCCAAATAAAATAATTTGGCATTTAATTGGCCCCAATCAATGTTTTCAGCCGCCAAAATTTCAGACGCTCCCCGATAGACCAAAATCACGCGATCCGTGCCCGGCGCATTCAAGACCACGGAATTGTTGGTGGATCTTTTGTCTGTCTTTGACGCCAAGCTTGTGTCAATTCCAAGATATTTCAGATATGCCAGCACTTCGCGCCCGGGAATGTCATCGCCCACCATGCCGCAATGGGCGGTCGCAAACCCTTGCGCCGCGAACGTTGCCGCCGTGTTAACTCCGCCGCCCCCAAAGGCAAAATGCGTGCCGGGAATGTCAATTTTTGAACCCATATTAAACGCAAAACCCCGCCCCGAGGGCAGTTGTTTATCTTTTCTGATCAATTTTGACGGCATATCCATAAACGCGTCCCACGCCGCACTTCCAAATGTAATTACATCAAAATTTGACATTTTTTTATCTTGATATTATTGAATTAGTGATTACACCCCGAATTAATTTTCGGGGCTTTTGTTATTTTTCCCGCCATAACGGACATCGCCAAAGGCCGTGGCAATTTTCAATCGATTTTCAATGTTCCAATCTCGCAATAATGCAATCTGCAATCCTCCACCGGAAAGCGAATTTGCGGAGGTTTGACCTCGGGAATTTGCATTTGAGGTCAATCCTCAACGAATTCGCGGTGATCTATAATGGGAATGCAGGATTTGGCAACATAGTTTCAATACCCTTGCACATAATGAATAGGAGCCCTTGATGGTCAACAACAAACAGGCAACAGGTTATAAATGTTTTAAAAATTCTTCTATCAAAACGCCTGCGTCTTTCTCAATAATTGATTTCAAAAGCGTTTTTTTAATTGTTTTACCGGCATGCATCGGAACAACCGCTCTACTTTTTGTGCTCGGATTAATTAACACTAAATGAGAACCTTTTTGCCGGTCCTCGCAAAAACCGATTTCTTTCAAAACTTTGATAACCTGCCGTGCCGATAACGACGGCAAATTCTTAATCGTCATAAATTCATTAAACTTGGACTTCAACCCGCCCTTGAAATATTTGTGTTTCTCGCGGCAAAATTTCTTTGCGCGCCATCATGCTTTCCAAATAAAGTAAAATTGCTTCTTTGATATTTTTTTCAGCCTGTTCCAGGGTATCGCCCTGAGTGTGGCAACCCGGCAAAACCGGAACCGAAACCACATAACCGCCTTCTTCAGCCGCCTCGTAAATTACCGGAAACGATAACGATTTTTTATCCATCTTACTTGTCATAGATTTTTGTTAATATATTGCCATAATACCGTAAGCGACCGAAGTGTCAAACTTTTTCATTTCTTCAACCCGCCCAGTTTTATAATAGTTTTCATTACCGAGTCGGGATTCAAGGACATGGTTTCAATGCCTTCGCGCATGATAAATTCGGCAAATTCCGGATAATCACTGGGCGCTTGGCCGCAAATTCCGATATACTTTCCGCGCGCCTTGCACGCTTTAATCGCCTGCACCACCAAAATTTTTATCGCCTCATTGTTTTCATTGGCAATGTGGGTTAGCTGTCCCGCGTCGCGATCCAAACCAAGCGCAAGCTGTGTTAAATCGTTGGAACCGATTGACATCCCGTCAAAAATATCCAAAAATTGATCCGCCAAAATCACGTTTGCCGGAATCTCACACATGACCATAATTTTTAACCCGTTGGTTGCAGACTCAAGGCCGTTTTTTTTCATCACTTCAATCACTTTCTTACCTTCGTCAACCGTGCGGCAAAAAGGCACCATCACCCAAACATTATCCAGGCCCATAGTTTCGCGCACCTTTTTAATTGCGGCGCACTCCATGACAAACGCTTTTTCGTAGCGCGGATCATAATATCTTGACGCTCCGCGCCAGCCGATCATCGGATTGGACTCTTCAGGCTCATAATCTTGTCCGCCCAATAAAGCCTTATATTCGTTGCTCTTGAAGTCCGAAAACCGCACGATAACGTGTTTGGGACAGAACGCCGCCGCGATCGTTGCAATCCCTTCGGACAATTTGTCCACAAAAAATTCTTTTTTGTCCTTGTAGCCAACAGTAATTTTTTCAATCTGCACCTTTAATTTTTTATCTTTCAATTTGGCAAAATTGCAAAGCGCCAACGGATGCACTTTTACTTTATCGGCAAAAATAAATTCCACTCGCGCCAAGCCGACACCGTCGTTAGGCAAGAACGATGTCTTAAACGCCCCCTCGGGGGTGCCCACGTTGAGCATAATTTTTGCCGGCAATTCAGGCAATTTTTCCAAATTATATTCTTTTTTCTCATAAGGAATTTTTCCCGCGTAAACCCGGCCATCCAACCCCTGCGTGCAGTCCGCGGTGGCCATTTTGCCGTTCTTCAATAATTTAATCGCGTTTTTGGCACCCACAATGCAGGGAGTACCCAATTCGCGCGAAACAATCGCCGCGTGGCAAGTTTTGGTGCCCTCTTCGGTCACAATCGCCGAAGCAATGCGCATAATCGGCACCCAGTCCGGATCGGTCATTGTTGTCACCAAAATCTCGCCTTCCTTAAATTGGGCAATTTGCTTAACATTGGGAATTAAATGAATATTCCCCTGGCCAATTTTATGCCCCACCGCGATTCCGGTAACCAACGGCTTGTTAGTTGTTTTAACCTCATACTCTTCATAGGTGTTTTTATTCTCTTTTCCGGCATAAATTGTTTCCGGCCGCGCCTGCACAATAAATAATTCCCCCGATTTGCCGTCTTTTGCCCATTCAATGTCCTGCGGTCCGTTATAATGTTCTTCAATAATCACCGCCCATTTGGCTAACTTTTCAATTTCCTTGTCGGCCAGGGAAAATTTCGCCTGGTCTTTTGACGCCACCGGCAATTCTTTTAATCCAACTTTTTTGGCAAAAATATACTTGCGGTCTTTTTTCCCCAAGGTTTTGGAAATAATGGCATATTTCCCTTGCTTTAATGCCGGTTTAAAAACATAAAATTGATCGGCAATCACATGCCCTTTAACAATCATCTCGCCGGCGCCATAAATGGAATTAATAAGCACCACATCGCGAAATCCGGTTTCGGTGTCAAGAGTGAACATAATCCCGGCCGATGCCAAATCCGAACGCACCATTTTCATCACGCCCACCGACAACGCCACCCTTAAAGTATCAAATCCTTTTTCGGCGCGATAAACAATCGCCCGATCCAGAAACAGCGATGAGATGCATTTTTTGACCGCGTCCAGCAATTCCGCGGGCGTGTCAATGTTTAGATAGGTCTCGTGCGCTCCGGCAAACGACGCGTCCTCCAAATCTTCCGCGGTCGCGGATGAGCGCACCGCCACAATTACGTTTTTGGTTTTATAATACGCCGATAGTCCTTTATAGGCTTCTAAAATCTGTTTTTTGAAGTCCGGCGGAAACTCGCCCTTCAAAACCAAATTGCGTGCTTGAGCGCTAACCTTTTTTAATTGTTTTAAATTCTTCACATCCAACCCCTCAAAAAGTGGCGCCAGCTTTTTATCAATGCCATTGTGGCGCAAATAATACCAGAAAGCGTCGGCGGTGGTGGCAAACCCGTTGGGAACGCTCACGCCTTTTTCGGATAACTGCGAGAACATCTCCCCCAGCGACCCGTTTTTCCCGCCCACCTGCGGAATATCCTTTTTCGTCACTTCCCTAAACCACAATATGTTCTTTTGTTTTTCGTTTTGTGTTTCCATAATTTTTTTAATCAGCAACTAAATTTTTAATTATTTTTATCATTATTTCTTTTTCCTTGGGATCGCTTTGCGCGACCAATAATGCTAGCGCCACAAGCGCATTATCATTAATCTTGCGTTCCCCCGATTTTTTATAAAGTGCATCGGTTTTATCCAAAAAATAAACAAACAAAAACGAACCGATACGTTTGTTACCGTCGGAAAACGGATGGTCTTTAATTATTAAGTATAGCAGATGAGCGGCCTTCTCTTCCAGCGTTGGATACAAATCTTTACCACTAAAAGTTTGATAAAGCGCGCCGATTATTCCTTGAAAAACATCATCTCTCACTTGGCCGAAAAATTCTCCAGCTTCTCTTTTTCGCGTTAATTCGTTTTTAATTTCGGAAACAACATTGGCACAATCTTTATATTTTAAAATAAATCCGGTTTTTGCCCCTTTGATTGCGACAATTTTTCCGTTGTCATATTGCCCAAGTAAAGATAAAGTCTTCGCGTAATTTGCCAGCAGATTCAAAATCTCGCCACTTTGTCCGACCAATAAATCAGTTTTTGATTTTCCTTGCAAAAACGCAATTGCCGTTTGTAATTCGTTAAACTTTTCTTTTGCTTCCAAAAACCGTTTTTCGTTAACAACATACCCTTTCACCAAATAACTTTTTAAAGTTTTGGTAGCCCAAACCCTGAATTGGGTCGCTTGCGCCGAATTTACCCGATATCCCACCGAGATTATCGCATCCAAATTATAAAATCGTGTTTTATAAACCTTCCCATCGGTAGCAGTATGTTCCAAAATGGAACTAACTGAATTTTGTTTTAATTCGCGTGAATTAAAAATATTATTCAAGTGTTTGGTAATCGCCGGCCTTTGCGTACCAAAAAGTAGCGCAATCTGATTTTGCATCAGCCACACCGATTCATTTTCCAACCGCACACTCAATTCAACCTCGTTTTTTGCGGTTTTATAAATGATTATTTTATCACTTTTTTGCAAATTTTGTTTTCTCATAATTTTTGACGCACCCGCGAAATATCCCTTTTTGCCACATGGCCAAACCGCAACACACTTTTCTCTTTTTCTGTTGGCATAATATTATCTTAATTTCATTAGATTTTTCATAATTCGCGGGGTTTCTTTTTTGAAATAGCGCTTGACGGAATTCCAATCGGCTTGGAAATTGATTTGCGGATCCGGATCGCTTTGGGCATCTTCAAAATACATCAA
>CAZFZI010000047.1:0-5521 GCA_964523275.1 uncultured Candidatus Saccharibacteria bacterium | reverse complement strand
ATAGCGGAGTGTGGTGGCAAATATAATTTCAAAATCAAATTATAAATGATAAATTATAAACAAAATCAAAATTTTAAATTGTAAATCAAAATAAAATTCAAGCATAAAATGGAAAAGAAATACGATCTTGAAGAAAGGGTTTCTTTATTTGGAGAAGATGTGATTAATTTTTTGAAGCCTATCGCAAGAGATCAATTTAACCTACCGATAATTAGCCAACTGATAAGATCGGCAACAAGTGTTGGCGCCAATTATATGGAAACAAATTGCGCCGAGTCAAAGAAAGATTTTCGCCACAAACTGGGTATCTGCAAAAAGGAAGCCAAGGAAACAACCTATTGGCTACGAATGATGATGCAAATATCCCCTGAAAGAAAAAACAACTGCCAAAAATTGAAGCAAGAAGCCCACGAATTAGTTTTAATATTTTCTTCCATATTGCAAAAAAGAAGCTAGCATCTTTTTGTTTTAAAATTTTGGTTTTGAATTTAGAATTTTGTTTATAATTTATCATTTAAAATTTGATTTTATCATTTGTTTATCATTGAATTTTAGATTTTGATTTTATTAGCATGAAGTTGGTAAATTTATACTTAATCGGTGTTGTCATTATGATTGCTTTTCTGGTCGGCTCCACGATGTGGCAATATGGCCAGTTCAAAAGCAACATACAAAATTTGCAATTCGGCGCGCCCCAAGATCTAACCCAAGGAATGCCCGACGCCAGCCAGCAGATGAGCCAAATGATAAACCAAATACAAACTCAATTGCAAAATCCCGCGCAAACCGCCGCGCCAGACAACGACGCGACCGCGACCGCCACAACCGAAACCAAAACCTACACCACCCCCGATGAATCTTTCAGTTTTGAATACCCCGCGGATTGGACGCCAATGGATTTGGGCGGGCAAGCGGTGGAAAGCGCCAACGGCAAAATCCTGTTTTCGGCCTACAAAACCGCCGGCCAATCAATGATGCCATCAATCAATTCTTTGACCGTGGAAGAATCGGCCGCACAAACCGCCCAAGAGCTAATGGAAAAAATTGAAGCCGATTGGCGCGCCAAAAACATCGCCGCCAAAATCATTCGCTCCGAAATCATTAAAGGCCAGCAGACTATTCCTATTGTCGAGACTAAATATTCTTTTACCGCTCCCGTTATTAATGCTTCTATGAACGTAAACAACGCTATTGCCATCATCGAATCAAAAGAAAAAATTTATACAATTAATATCACTACTCAAGGAGATAGCAAAGAAAGCGATGTGATCTTGCAGTCTGTTATAATAAGCAATAAACCTGCCAAATAAATGCCGAAAAAAATTTTAAAAACAATTTCTCTATTGATAATATCTTTCGTTTTACTATTCGAGTCATTATCAGTTTTTGCCACAGAAAATTGCCAAATGACGCAGGCCACGGAAAAGGACCCTCAAATAACTTGGCCCGCCTCACCCCTAACCACGCAAACTCTTGACAAATCAACCAACATCCCCCAATTGATCCAATACTTTTTTGAATGGGGAGTGGGGTTAGGCGGTTTAGCAGTATTCATTGCCTTGATTATTGCCGGCATACAGTTTATTACTTCAACGGCCGATCCGGGCAAATTAAACGAAGCTAAAGACCGCATCAAGTCATCGGTAATCGGATTAGCACTACTACTTTCCAGCTGGGCAATTTTTAACCTGATCAATCCTTCGTTAAACACATTGGAAGATTTACCGGATTTGACAGGCATTATATTAAATGGCGGAATTTCCACTGGGGAAACCTGCACCATTGAGGGCCCAAACGCATGGGAATGTTGCAAGCTCCCGCTGTGCAATCCAGCAACCGATTGCATCGGTCTTCCAGGCGGTGCCAGCGATCCCAATTGCTGCGCCGGAAAATGCGTTCCGGCAACCGATTGCGCCCACTTGAGCGGCGGTGCCAGCGACCCCAATTGCTGCGTTAAGCCAAGTTGTGCGCCGGAAAATTTTGTCTGCTGCCAAAAAAATGATTCTGACTGCATTAAGGGGAAAACCGGCGGCATTGGTGCGAGCATGTCAACAAAAAAACCAATTGGAGATTCATGCACAGATGATAAGCAATGTGGCTCAGGCTATTGCAAATGCCATCGAGACAGAGATCCTTGGGAGCAATATTGCGCCGATAATCCGTTAACTTGTATTAACATTATCGGAGAACCGGAAATGGGTTGCGACTATATCGGCTTTTTTGACGCACCTGACTTTGGCGGCACTGATAATTATTTCGAAGTAACCTCATCGAACAGCGGCTGGGTGAATATGGTAAGCGAAATTGGAACCACCGAAATAAGATCGTATCAAGCATATAAAGCTTCCAAAAATGTCAAAGGCGATTATATCGACGATAGTGGCAATGTGGTTTCCAACAAAGACGCCGCCTACAAAGTCCCGTGCGGCCAGACTGCGTGCGGCTGCACATTAGCAATCTGCAACGATCCCGGTTCAACTGCCTCGTCCTGCACCACAGAAGTTGATTATGGCCTGGCTTTTAACACAAATGTTGATGCATCCGACTACGAAGTGGCAAGAATACAAGACGAAACAAAAAGCAAATCCGCCAAAATAAAAAATGCCGTTGGCGGGATTTTTGGAAAATTTGATCCCAGAAATTGGTGGTAAAAATTATGACGCAAAAAATATTTAAAATATTATCGTTATCGTCCCTGTGTTTTTTGTTTGGATATGCATTGGTTATCCCACAAAAAATTTTTGCTCAAGCGGTTGACGCAACCGAAGCAGCCAACCTTCTGCCATATATCCAGCCGGTAATGACTTACCTTTGGGGGATAATAGGCCAGCTGGCGGAAGGATTGACCTATTTGATAGTGGCTACCTTTTTGTTGCAAACCGCGGTGAACAATTCAATCGCGTGGATTGATATAAACAGCGATTTTGTAAAAACCGGTGTTGGCATCACCACCGCAATGGCTGATATTTTATTAATCGCAGTTTTCATTGTCATTGCCTTGGCTTACGTTTTTAAAGTGGGATCATTCCAAGCGCAAAAATCCGTGATAAAATTTTTTATTGTCGCTCTTTTGATTCACTTTGCGCCGCTTTTTGTGGGCATGGTAACCGATATTGCTAATATTATGATTAAAGGCATCATGATCGGCAATGAAGAAATCTTTACCCATACGTTTTTAAACGACATGGGAATTAACGTCGCCCTAAGCATGGGCGCATTAGGCGCAAGTTTTGCCGGAGCTGCTACGATTAGCCTGGGATGGGTTGCCGGCACGGCGGCTAATTTGGGAGTGATAGTGCTTGTAGTCGCAAACCTTTTTGTTGGCATACCGATATATCTGACACAAATTTTAGTTCTAAAAATCACCGGCGGAATATTGTTTTCTTACGCGGTTCTGTTTCTAACCCGGGTTTTTATGATCCAATTGCTGGCAATTCTCTCGCCATTGGCAATTTTGTCATATGCAACGCCACAGACAAAAAAGCTTTTTGATTTGTGGAAAGATTGGCTTTTGGGATGGTCTTTTGGCGGCATACTGGTGCTTTTTCTTTTGGTTTTAGGGCTCACTTGCTTGGATTTGATTGGCAACCTGCCCCAAAACACAGCTTCGTCAGGGGTGGGAGATTGGATGATCAACTTAACAATGGATTGGCAATTCAAATGGATGGCATTAGCAGTCTATATGATGGCCGTGGAAGCATTTTGCTTGGTGGCGGTGCCCGCCTTGGCCAAGCAGTTCAGCGAAAAAGTAGAGGCTGGCGGCAAAGGATTGAAGGCTATTGGCAAGCCCGCCGGAGACAAGCTCACCACAAAACTCCAAGAGGGAGGGAAGAGGGGAGGCATAATATCTACGCCTAAATCATCATCAAAAACGGAATAAAAAAAGAAGGGCGCTCTAGTGGCCGCCCTTTTTCTTAAAAAGGTCAAGCAATGATTTAAGCTGGTCAGAGCTTAGTTTATTCATAATCGCTACGATTTTCTTAATCTCCTCCAATTGTTCAGGATCAAGCTCTAGTTTGTGCGTTACAGCACTCCTCTTGTCGCGCTCAATTTGGGCAATGTCAACCGCCTGCGCGGGGGTAACCTTCCACTCGTCAGCATATTTTTTCGCTAAACCAATCAACGTTTCTGCTTCAATATTTTCTGCTTCTCTATCTGCCAGTTCTTGTGCCTTTTGTCCCAACCGTTTTTTCTGCTCCTCGCTTGGATCAACATTCACGGTTGCATGATTTAAATTGACCCCAAGTAAAGGAATATATATCCCTGATTTTTGCGAAGGATCAAGGATTCTTTCAATCTGTGCCTCGGTTAAAAAGCTTCCGATAACCCATTTCAAAGCAATTAACGAATAATCGGCGTCGGGAGTGAGCAACTCTTGAATTTTGTTTGACCCGCCAATAATGCTTCTCGCCGCTCTCGTTAACGGATTATCCAGAAATTTCACAATTTCGGCAACCCCACCAACAATCTTCAACGATGCCACGAAATGGAAAGGATTATCAATGGGCAATTCCCCATAAAGGAACACCTTCAATATTCCCTCCGAACCATCCTTGCACATTGCCGTTGTTTTAATATCGATATCCATCTTCGGGAACGGCCTGTTCATTGGACGGCATCTAAACAAGGTGTTGTAAACAGAGAACCATCTGCCGCCTGGCCCTAAAATATCGCTAAAAGCTACTTCATCGTCAATCTCGTAAACACCGATTTCAGGAGGCTCTTCTTCGTTTGCTACCTCCGTTTCCGCTGCTTTGGTTGTAGCCTTTGATTTGCCTAGAGACGTCGCTATCGGGCCAAATATAGCGATTCCTGCAGAAATCATTATAGCTAATGACCCCCATTCGCGAGCCCCAAAAAGATCAAGCACACCCATTATTGCAATAACAATAACGACAAACGCACCGCCAAGTAAAATCGTTAAAACATTGCTACTTTCTCTGCGCTCCAGATCGCTGGATACTCTTTTCCCGCCAGCATGAAAAGCCTTATAATAGCGCACTTGGAAGGTAAGATATGCTTTGATCTCAGCAATTACCTCAATAATCGCAGCAAAAACCATCCATTGCCACAACGACAAAATATTTTCATCCCTAGAAAGCATCCACAACCCGAACACCAAAGCTAAAGGGAAAAACCCCCATATCCCATACCATATCCTTTTCCACGATCTCTCTATTTTGTTGACTCGACGCTGATCCTGAATAACTTTCAAGGCCTCTTCTTCGGTATCAACTCTGTAAAACCCTTGTTTTTTTTCAACGCTACTGGCAGTTATTTCATCCGCAACGAACAAAAAACCTTTTTCGCTCAACTCCTTTTCCGCATCCGCCTGATCTCCTTCATAAAGCAATACTTTTATACCATTACCCCGATCCGCTGGAACTTGATACATAATACCTCCAAATTGTATAACAGCTGGTTATTGTATGGCATATTTTGACAATTTTGTCAAGGTCGGGACAAAGGGTATTAAAAACAAGATGGAACAGAAGCAGGTGAATTTTGAGCTAAAATGAAG
>CAZFZI010000046.1:0-5591 GCA_964523275.1 uncultured Candidatus Saccharibacteria bacterium | reverse complement strand
GTTTGGGTGATGGTGGCAATGTCGCCGCCGAAGATTTTTTCAATGTTATGCCAGCTTTTTTTGACGCGATGGTCGGTAACGCGGTCTTGCGGCACATTGTAGGTGCGGATTTTTTCACAGCGCATCGCGCCGCCGATCTGTTCTTTGCGCGCCCCTCCCAATGAGGCTTCGTCGTCGGCCTGTTTTTTTTCTTGCAGGCGGTATTCAAGCAATGACATGGCGTTCTCGCGATTTTGCAATTGATTGCGTTCGGTTTGGGAAAATACCGCCAAGCCCGTGGGAATGTGGGTGATGCGCACCGCGGATTCGCGTTTGTTGACAAATTGGCCGCCCGGGCCCGATGATCGGCAAAAATCAATGCGAAGTTCGTCGGGGCGGATGGAAAACTCGCTTTTCTTGGGTTTGGGCAACACTGCCACGGTGGCGGTGGACGTGTGGATTCTGCCGTTTTTTTCGGTTTCCGGGATGCGCTGAATGCGATGCACGCCGCCTTCGTGTTTCATTGTTTCCCAGGCGCTCTTGCCTTTAATTTCAAAGATTATTTCTTTGTAGCCGCCGATTTCGGTTTGATTCTTGTCCAGAATTTTTTGTTTCCAATCGTTTGTTTGGGCAAAGCGGGAATACATTCGGTAAAGGTCGGCGGCAAAAAGCGCTGATTCCTGCCCGCCCGCGCCCGCGCGAATTTCCACAACGATTGCCGCCGGTCCGGCCGGTTTGCTCTCGCTTTCAATCAATTCTTTCAATTCGCGCTCCAAGATTTCCTTCTGTGTTTTTAATTGCTGGGTTTCAATTTCGGCCAGCGACATTAATTCGGGGTCTTCTTCGGAAATGGCAATTAGCCGGTTTTCTTCAATTTTATTGTTGGTATCTTTGATTTCAGCTTCTTTTTCAATGATCTTTTCCAGATAGGATTTCCTTTTGTTGAGTTCTTCAAATTTTTCCCAATCAGAAATCAGCCCGGGGTCGCCGAGCTGTTCAATCAGCTGATTATATTCTTCTTGAGGTAAAAGGACTTGCGCCATTTCTACTTTGTTTTTTTGGCCAGAGCTTCTTTTTTGGCGACTTTCTTTAAGAATTTGTCAACTCGTCCCATCGCGCTGATCAATCTGGCCTTGCCGGTGTAGAAAGGGTGGCAGGCCGCGCAGGTTTCAGTTTCGGTGTATTCGCGGGTTGAGCCGATTGAGTAGGTCTTTCCGCAAGAGCATTTGGTTTGCCCGTCCGGATAATACTTGGGATGGATATCTTTTTTCATAAAACAAGAAAATTTTTAAACATTGTTTTTGCGACAATGCTATCATATAACAATAACGCTGAATTTGCAAGAAGTTGAAAGTTGTGATATATACGATGTGTTTGAGTAATTGGGTAATTTCAAATATAATAACAATATGGCAGTTAATTTATCAGTTGAAGAAATGAGCCGGGCCGGGCTTCAATTCGGCCACAAGAAATCCAGAGTTCATCCCAAAATGAAGCGTTTTTTGCTTGGGGTGCGAAATACCGTTTTCATCATTGACTTGGACAAGGCCAAAGGCGAGTTGTCCGCGGCGCTTGAATATATGCAAAGTTTGGTCGCGCAAGGTAAAGACATTCTTTTCGTCGGCACCAAAACCCAATTTAAAAAAATGGTCAAAGAAACGGCGGTTGCTTGCGATATGCCTTATGCCAATGAGCGCTGGCTGGGGGGCACTTTCACCAATTTCAAAATAATCAAGAAGCGAATTGATTATTACAAAGAGTTGGAGCGCAAAGTTGCGTCCGGCGAATTTGAGAAATACACGAAAAAGGAGCAAGCGGGGATTCAGAAAGAAATTAAAGTGCTGGAAAAGAAATTGGGGGGTATCAAATCAATGGAAAAAATTCCCGAAGCGATATTTGTGGTTGATATGGAAAAAGACAAATTGGCGGTGAAAGAAGCCCGCCAAAACGGCGTGAAGGTGGTTGGGATTGCCGATGTGAACATTGATCCGGATGTTGCCGATTATTCCATTATTGCCAATGATGACGCGATGTCATCGGTGGGATACATTTTAGAAAAAACAAAAGAAGCGATTCTTGAGGGCAAACAAAGCGCAACGGCGCCGCAAGCGTAAATTTCTGAATTTCTAATTTCTAATTTCTAATTATAAAATAAATTTCAAAATTCCTAAATTTAATAATTTTAGCCCTTTTAAATTTATTGGAAATTGGTAATTGGAAATTTGGCATTTTTATTATGGCTAACATTGAACTTATCAAACAACTGCGCGAGGAGACAGGAATCTCCATCGGCGAATGCAAGAAAGCTTTGGAGGAAGGCGGCACCGTTGAGCAAGCCAAAGAAATTCTGAAAAAATGGGGCAAAGACTTGGCGGCCAAGAAGGGGGATCGCGCCACCGGACAGGGCAAGATTGATGCCTATATTCATGCCAATGGCGCGATCGGCGTGTTGGTTGAATTGCGCTGTGAAACCGATTTTGTGGCCAATTCCGAGGATTTCAAAAACTTGACGCATGAATTATGCTTGCAGACGGCGGCGATCGGCGATGATTTGGAGGCGCTTTTAGCTTCGCCGTGGATCAAAAATCCTTCCAAGAGTATTAAGGATTTGATTGAAGAAGCGGTTGCTAAAGTTGGTGAAAATATCGTGCTTGAAAAGGCGGTTCGTTTTAAGATCTAATATCGGCTTATTGTTGTGCTTAATTTTAAAACAGCGGATTCATTATGATTGAGTTTATTGCGTCAATCGTGTTAATCGGCAGCGTTGCAGGCGCGGGCGGCATTATTGTTCGCAAAATGCCGCAGGCGTTGCGATCTGTTGAAATGTCCGGCGCGGAAGGTTTTGCTCATTGGTTTGGCGGATTGAAGAATTGGCTGGTGGCCGGAATCAAGCGAAATCCCCGATGGAGGGATTTTTCGTGGTTGGACTTTTCCCAGAAACAGCTTTTGAAAATTCGGGTGGCGGTTTTGAAGGTTGAAAATAAAATTGGCGATTATACGGACAAATTGCGTCAACGGGCGCAAAAACAACAGAAAGAAAATGAAGCTCCGGAAGATAATTACTGGCGTGATTTGAAAAATATTGTCAAAACGAAGCAATTGCCGCAGGATAAGAACGATAAGAATAAATTGAAGATTTCCGGATACAAGCCGGAGATTATTGATGTTGTCAAGAAAGACGCTAAAGATTCGGCGGTTGAGATCGTCGCAATCTCCAAAAGCGAACCGATGGTCAACCGGGTGGCAATACCCGAGAAAACGCATTCCAAAACCGCGCGGCCGAAGAAAAAGCGGGTTGTGAAAAAGAAAAAAACCAAAGACCCTTTTGCGTGGTAATTCCATGTCTGGTTTTGCATTTTGCTATTGCTTATTATTTATCAACTAATTATCGCCGGGGTAGCTCAATGGCAGAGCAACTGTTTTGTAAACAGTAGGTTGGGGGTTCAAGTCCTCTCCTCGGCTCCAAGTGTTGGCAAAATGGAGGCAAGCAAAGGTATGCTGATGTTTGACTGTTATTTTTGGAATATGTTATTGTGAACGTATACCAAAGTTTATGGTGCGGCAAAACGATAAAAACCGTCAAAATATGGATAAATTTTCGCGCGAAGATCAATTTGTTGTTTTGCCGGAGAATATGCGCGATGAAATCAAGAAATCAAGCTGGTTGTCGAAGGCAATTTGATGTTGCGGGAGAAGATGGATCGCGGATTTGAAGAAGTAAAAAAAGATATCAACGAAATTAAATACGATCTGAACGCGGTAAAGGAAGACCTGAACGTGGTAAAAGGCGAAATGAGGATGGGTTTTAAGGGGATGATGGCCGAATCTGCGGCCGCTGATGAAAAAATGGATAAAAAAGCGGACAAAAAAGACTTGCTGATTTTGAAAAAACGCGCCAATAAATTGGAAGCCGCGCGATAAAAAACAAAAAATTTAAAAAATCGCCTTCGCTGGCGTTTTTTGTTTGCAATATCGTTTCTTCTTGACGTTTTTTTTTGATGTATTTTACAAGTAGAATTTTTCCAACGAGGTGTATAGAGAAATGGCACTTGCGGAAATCGCGTCAACGGATTTTTTGCGGCCTCTTTTAAACGAGGCTGGAATATGGCACGAAATGGAGCTGGAATTTGCGTCTATTGAAGCAAGGGATCGTTTTCTTGGGCTTGCCGATATTGATGAACAGCGAGCGGTCATAGATTATCTAATTACAGGGAAGGGCAGGATGGAATTAGTTGTTCTTCTGAGGGAACTTCAAAAAATCCATGAAACAGTGCGCCTGCATTTGCTTGCCGAATTAACAAGAAAAAAGGTACAAAGAGATGCCAGCGAGGAGATTTTAAAGGTGGATGGCGGCGATTTCTTTGTTATGGAATTTATTTTGAAGGGCGTCTTTATTGGCCGCGCCGATTTTGCCAAGGGCAAGGAGATTTTTGATCAGGTTTCCGAGGAAATGGTGATGGAAAACCTTGAAAGCTTCATTGGTGCGCTGATTGAAAATCCGAATCTTGTTTCGGATTGGACCGCGCGATTCAATGAAGCGGACAAGCGTTTTTGCGCGTCAATTCGGCCGAATCAATTCCCCGATAACGATACATTGAAAAGGGGGATTGAAATTGTCACCAAAGAAGATTGGACATCAAACACAGCGTGATTGCTTTTTTGAAGAGATGCCAACAATCCATAGGTTGATTTATATCACTGAACTATCGGGAACAAGCAGTCAGGTATAGGGCAAGATACGGGCAAGATACGGGGCAAGCCAACCCCGTTTTTATTTTTGCTACGCGTGGAATGTGTGTTGAAGTCAAACCTCAACACAAGGTTAAAGCTGTTGAGGTTTGACTTCAACACGGCGCTTGCTTTAAAATATAATTATGAGAAAAGAACCTTTCTTTGTTGGTGATTTCGTTCATGTTTATAACCGCGGTATTCGGAAGATGAATATTGTTGACGACATTAACGATCGTTGGCGCTTTTTGAATATTTTGCGCTATTTTAACGATGAAAAATCATCGGTTAATAAACTGCGAGAAGTCTCGTTTTTGTTGAGGGTTGATTTAAAAAGATATGAGTGGCCGAAAGAATGGGAAGAACAACGCCCATTGGTGAAGGTATTGTCATTTTGTATTATGGACAACCACTTTCACTTGCTTTTGCAAGAAATCAGCCCGGGGGGAATTTCCGAATTTATGAAACGCATTGGAGTTGGATACACAAACTACAAAAATGCGAAAGAAAACGGTTGCGGCAAAATTTTTCAAGGGTCATATAAGGCCAGGACAATAAAAGACGAAACCCATTTGCAATACGTTGATGCCTATATTCAAGTTTTCAATCCCTTTGAGTTAATCGAAAAAATTGATCCGAAAAATAATTTTGACAAAGCATTTGAAGCGGTGTTAGATTATAACTTTTGCAGTTTGGCCGAGTCGCTTGGCAAGGCAAACCGCCAAATTATAGACAGAGATATTCTAAAAGATAAATTTCAAACAATTGAGAAATATAAAGATTTTGCCTTTGACGCGTTTAGTTGCGGCGGAATCAAAAAGTTTGTTAGGGATGCTTCAATTGATTAGATTAAACTGTTGAAGTCAAACCTCAACACCGCGTTA
>CAZFZI010000045.1:2212-5936 GCA_964523275.1 uncultured Candidatus Saccharibacteria bacterium | reverse complement strand
GCTTGCCTGAGCCCGCGGTTTGGATAAAAAAAGGGAGAGTCCGTGGACTCTCATTCGTCTTCACCGAGGACGCCTTCGCCGAGGTCGGCGGCGACGAGGACGACGAGGACGGCGATGGTGAGGACGGCGATGGCGCCAGCGAGGGCGAGGACGGCGTCGTTGTCGGGGAAGGCGCCAGCGAAGGCGAAGGCGACGGTGGCGAAGATGACGCCGCCGAAGACGAGGTCGGAAACCTTAATTTTCATGCAATCATTCTATCACATATTTCTAATTTTGTCAAGGTTGGCGGGGAGGGGGAAATGGGGTATGATAAAAAAATTAAAATAAGGATAAAATACAGTTTGACGAGGTCGCGCTTGCCGATTAGGCAAGAAACGACCTCAAACGCAAAATACAATGGCCAATATTGACGAATTGAGGAATGAGAGGTTAAAAAAATTGAAGAATTTGGAATCCGCGGGCATTTGGCCCTATCCGCAAGAGACAAAACGGACGCACGCGATTGGCGAGGCGCTTTTAGATTGGGATGATCTCATAAAATCCGGGAAAGAAATCATCATTGCCGGGCGTTTGCGGTCAATGCGGGGGCACGGAGGAATGCTTTTTTGCGACATTCAGGATGGCGGGGGCAAAATACAGGCTTTGCTCAAAAAAGACGGGTTGGGTGAAAAATCATACCAATTTTTTTGCGATAATTTTGACATTGGCGATTTTGTGGAAATCCGCGGGACGGCGTTTGTCACCAAGCGGGGCGAGAAAACAATTCAAGCCGCGGATTACAAAATGATGGCAAAGAGCCTGCTTCCCTTGCCGGAAAAGTGGCACGGGTTGCAAGACACCGAAGAGCGCTATCGCAAGCGCTATCTTGATTTGATTTTCAACGAGGATATTCGGCAAAAATTTATTGTTCGCACCGAAATCATAAAAATCATCAGGAAATTTTTGGATGAACGAGGGTTTATGGAGGTGGAAACTCCCACTTTGCAAACAATCTATGGCGGCGCGGCGGCTCAGCCGTTTGAAACACATATTAACGCGTTTGATATGGATGTGTTTTTGCGAATATCGCCGGAGCTGTTTTTGAAGCGTCTGCTTGTTGGCGGTTTTGAGAAAGTTTACGAGATTGGCAAGTGTTTCCGCAATGAAGGCGTGGACAAACAACACAATCCTGATTTCACAATGCTGGAATTCTATTGGGCATATGCCAACTACAAGGATTTAATGAAGATTACCGAAGAGATGTTGTCCGAGGTTATTGAAAAAGTTTGCCAAAACAAAAAAATAAACTATCAAGGGAAAGAAATTGATTTTGCCTTGCCTTGGCCAAGGGTTGAGTTTGTTGATTTGTTAAAAAAGCACACCAAGATTGATTATTGGGATCTAAACCGCGACAGTTTGGCAAAAAAAGCTCAAGAATTGGGGATTGATATCGGCAAGGCCGCCGGCAAAGCCGAGATTGCCGATGAGATCTACAAAAAATACTGCCGTCCCAAAATTATTCAGCCAACATTCTTGATCCATTATCCGGTTGAATGCAAGCCTCTTGCCAAGCAGTTGGAAATGGGATCGCCGGCATTGGCCAATTTCCAGCTGGTGATCAACGGGTTTGAAGTGGTCAACGCGTTTTCCGAACAAAATAATCCTGTTGAGCAGGCCATGCGCCTCAAAGAGCAGGAAGAAATGTTTGAACATGGCTTTGAAGAAGCGCAAAGAACCGACACCGATTTTATCGAAGCCCTGGAGCACGGAATGCCGCCGGCGGCAGGTTTTGGGATGGGGATTGATCGCTTGACGGCGCTGTTAACCGATTCCAATTCTTTGCGCGAAATAATCTTGTTTCCATTAATGAAACCCAAACAAAATTAAAAATGTTAAAATCAAAAATCAAAATGACAATTTAAAATGTTAAAATGTCTTTGTATTTTTAACTTTTAATTTTTCATTGTCATTTTTCATTTTGATTTTTCAATTTTGATTTTAATGAAATGTTGGATATTAAATTTATTCGCCAAAACAAAAAAATTGTTGAAGACGCCTGCAAAAAGAAAAATGTCAAATGCGACATTGGCAAGCTTCTTGATTTGGATGAAAAACGGATCAAAGCAAAACAAGAGCTTGAAGCCGTGGCCGCGGAAAAAAACAAAGCTTCAAAAGCCATCCCTGTTGCCAAAGACACCATGGAACGCGACGCGATCATTAACGCGATGAAAGCGCTGGACCAAAACACCGGCAATATGGAAAAAAAATCAAAGGAACTGGAAGACGAATTCCATGATCTGATGTTGGAAATTCCCAATATTCCCTCTGATGATTCTCCCGAAGGAAAAGATGAGTCGGGTAATGTTGAAGTTTCAAAATGGGGCAAGCTTCCCAAATTTGATTTTGCGGTAAAAGACCATATTCAATTGGGCAAAGATTTGGATTTGATTGACGTTGAAGCGGGCGCCAAAACCAGCGGCTTTCGCGGATATTATCTCAAAAACGAAGCGGTGTTTCTGCATTTCGCGGTTTTTTGGCACGCGCTCAATTTGATGCGCGAAAAAGGATTCACGATCTTTGTGCCGCCCACGATTTTGCGTGAATTCGCGTTTGTGGGTAGCGGTCATTTTCCCGCGGGTAAAGACGAACTCTACCAAATTGGAAACCCCGGCAAATTGGAAAGCGGCGATGATGTTAAAGAACCTCTTTATCTAACGGGGACTGCCGAACCGTCGCTTTTGGCCTATCATGCCGGCCAGATTCTCAACGAAAAGGATTTGCCGATTAAAATGTGCGGCATTTCGCAATGTTATCGTTCCGAGGTGGGCAGTTATGGCAAGGATGCCAAGGGGTTGTATCGCGTGCATGAATTTATGAAAGTTGAGCAGGTGGTGATTTGCAAAAACGACATTGAAGAGTCATCCAAATGGCTGGAAACGATGCGCGAAATTTCGCAAGATATTTTGAAAGACTTGGAACTGCCGCATCGGGTTTTGAGTATTTGCACGGGCGATATGGGGGCGGGGAAATATAAAATGTATGACATTGAAACATGGATGCCGTCCCGCGATGCTTATGGCGAAACCCATTCCGATTCCAATCTCACCGATTGGCAATCACGGCGCTTGAGCACTCGCTACCGCGATAAGGAGGGGAATATCCAATATCCGCATATGCTCAACAACACAGTGGTGGCCAGTCCGCGGATTTTGATCGCGATATTGGAAAACTACCAGCAAAAAGACGGTTCCGTTGCCATTCCCAAGGTTTTGCAACCCTATTTGGGTGGCATGACTAAAATTACCCCAAAAAAATAATATGTGTATTTGAGGTCGTTCCTCGCTGTAATCGGCGAGGTGCGACCTCGTTAAACTTGCTTTTTAGTATTTAAAATGAAAAAGATTCTGGTGTTCGGCACCTTTGATGGCCTTCACCCCGGCCACATAAATTTTTTTGAGCAAGCAAAAGCGCTGGGCGATCATTTGACTGCCGTTGTTGCGCGGGACATTACCGTTAATAATGTAAAAGGCGCCTTTCCCAAAAGAAGCGAGTTGTTGAGATTGAAAGCCGTCAAGCAATGCGAAATCGTTGACGAAACAATCTTGGGCAACTTGGGCGATCCCTACGTGATCATAAAAAAAATAAAGCCCGACATCATCGCCCTCGGTTACGACCAAAACTCCTTTTCCGCGGGCCTGCCCGAATTTATAAAAAAAGAAAATCTCAACATTGAGATTGTCCGCTT
>CAZFZI010000045.1:0-2112 GCA_964523275.1 uncultured Candidatus Saccharibacteria bacterium | reverse complement strand
ATAAATTACAAAACTTTTGCTTTGCCCTCCGTAGCTTTAGCAAAGGAGGGAGTGAAGGAGGGCAAGGCGGTTTTGGTTTTACACGGATGGGGTATCGGTTCGGATTCTTGGGTGGAGGCCGCGGTTCTGTTGGCGCAGAACAATTTTTGCGTGATTGTGCCGGATATGCCGGGATTTGGGAAAAGCGAGGCGCCCAAAGCCGCGTGGAATGTTGATGATTATGTTGAATGGGTAAAAAATTTTGCCAAAGAATTAAAACTGGAAAAATTTGTTTTAATCGGCCATTCTTTTGGCGGGCAGGTGGCAACAAAATTTGCCATGGCAAGTCCCGAAAAAGTTGACAAACTGGTTTTGTGCGCCGCGGCGGTGGTGCGAAAGCCGCGGCTGGGCTCGCGCCAGCGATTGGCAAAATTTTTGGCGCGCGGCAAAATTATCGCGCAAAAAATTCCATTGGGAATATATCCGGCGTTGCGAAAAATCAATTATAAGATCGCGGGCGTGAAAGATTATTCCCAATTGCGGGGAGTGATGGCACAAACCTTTTTGAATGTGGTTGCTGAAAGCGTGCTTGATGAGGCAAGAAAAATCAAAACGCCGACATTAATTGTTTGGGGCGAAAAAGACAAGGAAACTCCGATTGAAGACGCCCATGAGATAAACAAAGCAATCGCTGGTTCGCGCTTGGAAATTATCAAAAACACCGGCCACAAGCTTCACCGCGCTCATCCCCAAGAATTGAAAAATATCATTTTTCAATTCTTGAAATGACAAATAACTAATTTCTAATTCCTAAATTAATTCAAAAATTTAAAAATTGCGTCATTTATTTTGAAATTAGAAATTAGTAATTACGACATTTAATTTTATGGAATTCTGGGCTTTTCCTTATCTAATTTGGTATCTGGCAATGTTTTTCTTTTGGATGCTGGCGATGCACCGGCAGGTTTTGTTTTGGCTGTATTTGTGGCAATTAAAAGAATATCATTTGGGGCGTTTTTTAGCCCATTTTGAAACTCAAAAAGGGAAAAGCGTTTTTATCAGCCCGCTTTTTTTGGGGAAAATCGCGGTTTTGGTTTTTGCCTGTGGCTATTATTACTTTCTCCGCAAATTTGAATTGATTATCGGTTTGGTCTTGGTGTTGTATCTATTGCAAGGATTGCGCGCGTTTTGGGGAATTTTGAGAAGAAATTTATTGCACCCGGAAATCACACAAAAATCGCTGGTTTTGATTGGCGTGAGCCATTTTGCTGTTTTTGTGCTGGGCGCGGCAGTATTTGCCTTGTTTTTGGGCGAGATGAGTTTGCTTGATTTTGCGTTTGCGGCGTTTTGCTTGCTGGCAATTGATATTTTGTTGCCGATTATTGTTTCTTTGGTAGTTCTGGGATTGCAACCGATCACGATTTGGAAAAAGAACAAAACCATCAATCAAGCGCGCGCGATTATTGAAAAACGCTCAGATTTGCTTGTTATTGGAATCACGGGCAGTTTTGGTAAAAGCGGAGTCAAAGAATTGTTAAGCCATATTTTGTCAAAGAAATATAAAGTTCTAAAAACCAAAGCTAATCAAAACACGGAAATGGGGGTATCGCAAACGATAATTGATAACCTAAAACCCGAACATCAAGTTTTTGTTTGCGAAATGGGAGCGGTGCACAAGGGGAAAATTGCGCAAACCGCAAGTATCGTTAAGCCAAAAATTGGCATTTTAACCGGTATTAACCAACAGCATTTGGGCGTGTTTGGTAGCCAAAAGAATATTATTGACGCAAAATTTGAGCTTTTGGAATCATTGCCCGAAAATGGCGCCACGGTTTTGAATTTTGTCAGCCAATTGATTTGCAATAATTTTGATTCAAAAAAAGACAACATTAAATCAAATAAAATAATCTTCGCTGGAAAAGATATTTTTGCGTCCGACATTAAGGCAACCGCGGATAACTTGTCATTCACTCTCAATTATCAAAATCAAAAGATCGCGATAAACGCCAACGCGAAAGGCGCGTGGATGGCCGACACAATAATATTGTCAATCGCCGGTGCTATTGCCGCGGGAATGGAACTATCAGATATTGCCCAAACCATCAACCAAACCGATTTCGCCCCATTCAACAT
>CAZFZI010000044.1:3278-5947 GCA_964523275.1 uncultured Candidatus Saccharibacteria bacterium | reverse complement strand
AGCACTTTTTTAATTTCCTCGGCTACCTCGCCGGGAGTGAAATGCGCTTTGATCATGAAGCCGTCCGCGCCCAAATCAAGACCCTTTTTAATCTCTTCTTTTTGCCCCAGATTGGAAAGGATAATGATTTTTAGCCTGTTAATGTATGAACCGGAATCTTTGCGGCGCATTTCATTAACGCGACCCAATATCTCCCAGCCGTCCAATTGCGGCAAAACTATGTCCAAAACCATTAAATCATATTCATTGGCGGAAAGCTTTTCCACGCACTCTTCGCCGGTCACGGCCAAATCAACGTCAAAACCCGCTTGCCGCAATTTGGTGTTGTAAATGTCAGACAAAAACGGATCGTCTTCAACCACGAGAATTCTTTTCCCGTTATTCTCAACCTGATTTTTTTTAATTGGCATAATCATAGGAGCGATAAGTAACTGGTTAATAATTCATTATTTAAAAAATTTTGGCTTATCAATTTTTAAAACGGCAAAACTCAATAATCATTTAACGCTCTCATTTCATTATAACCTATTTTTAAATTTAGCAAAATTTATTCTCAAGATTTTGAACCGGTAACCACAGCGGCGATATCTTCTTCGGTCGCTTTTAGAACCTCTTCTATGGTGGTCATCCCCTTGAGCGCCTTCAAAATGCCATCTTGCCGCATCGTAATCAACCCCTGCCGCCGCCCTTCCGCTTTTAATGCTGCTTCTGAAAGATTTTTCAACACAATCTCTCCCAGCTCGGGCGTCATTTCCAACGCCTCAAATATGCCGATTCGGCCCAGAAAACCCTGCCTTTTGCATTTGGGACAGCCAACCGGCTCCCAAATGTCAATCGCGTCCGACAGACTTATGCCATGCCGCGATATTTCGGGAATTTCATTAAACTCAGCAATAATTTTTTCTTTAAGATAACCTTGGGCTTGAACCTTCTTTTTGCAGTCAGGGCAAAGTTGCCGCACCAAGCGTTGGGCTAACGCCAAAATTAGAGTGGAAGGGATCAAATATGATTGGACCTTCAAATCCACCAAACGCGGCACGACCCCCAAAGAATCATTAGTATGCAAAGTGGACAAAACCAAATGACCGGTAAGCGCCGAATGAATCGTCAAAAGCGCGGTTTCTTCGTCGCGCACCTCGCCCACCATAATCACATCCGGGTCCTGGCGCAAAATGCTTCTCAAACCCGAAGCAAAGTCAAAACCGATCTCCGGCTTCACTTGCGATTGATTGACTCCTTCACAAAAATACTCCACCGGATCTTCCAAGCTGATAATGTTTATCTTTTCATTGTTGATTGCTTGCAAAACCGCGTAAAGAGTTGTGCTTTTCCCCGATCCGGTCGGCCCCGTCACCAAAATCAAGCCAAAGGGCTCGTCAATCGCTTTTTTCATTAATTCAAGGTTTCTTCCGTCCAAACCCAAATCTTCAAAAGTTTTATATCCGGCGTCCGGATCCAGAATTCTCATCACCACTTTCTCGCCCAGTGCCGTGGGCAAGGTGGAAACGCGAAAATCATAGGTTTTAGAATTAATCTTCATGGAAAACCGGCCGTCTTGGGGCACGCGGTTTTCATCAATCTTCATATTGGACATTATTTTAATGCGAGCCAGCACCGCATTGGCAATATTGAGCGGCAAGAAAATGGAAGAGAAAAGATCGCCCATCACCCGGAATCTCACGCGCAATTTTGCCCGGCTTGGTTCAATATGAATATCAGACGCGCCGCCTTCAATCGCGTTGCGCAAAATCACATTAACAATCTTGGCGATTGGCGCGTCTTCAACATTGGAAATTTTATCTTGAATCTTTTCTTTATGGGAAGACTCTGTTTGAGCCTCTTCTTCCTGAAATTGCTCCAGCGCCCGGCCCACTTCCTTTTTCAAGTCGCGGTATTTGCTCAAAACCGCGGCAAAAACTTTTGGAGTAATTAAAAAAACTTGATAAACAAAATTGTTTTTGCGCGCCAAAAACTTAAGCGCTTCCTGCGCTTTTAAATCCTCGGGACAAACCATTCCCACCATAAACTCTGTTTTTTTTTGCCCCAGAGGAATCATTCTGTAAAATTTGGCGGTTTCTTCAGGAATCGTTTGCAAAACTTCCAAAGACAGATTCTCAGGCGGATCGGCAACAAAAGGTATCCCCAGCCATTGGCTCTTCAAATCAAAAAGTTTTTTTTCCTCAACAAAGCCGCGCGCCACCAACAGATCTTCTTCGGTTTTTTGGGAATTATTTTTTATTTCTGATTCAATCTGATCAGCCTGTTTCTGATTGATAATTTTGTTATCAACCAATTGTTTGGTTAAAAATGACATTGAAGAAGTTCGTTAAACAAAAATCATAATTCCTCGCCGGAAATATGTTCTGTCGCGGCCGCCGGCGCTTCCGCGAAAGGATTTTGACGCGGCGATTCAAGCTCCAATGGCGCAATCTTGGGAAAAGTGTCCATCTCCGCCAAGCGAGGATCTTGCAAAGCTTGAACGTCAACGCTAACCATCATAGGCGCCATAATGTCGGGGACCGTCGCCCGGCTTTCTTGCAAAAAACGCCAGGCAAAAAAAATAATAGCGCAAAATATCGCGACAAAAACAGCCAATATTGCCGCGTTTTTTCCGAGATTGCTTTTTTCCTTAAAAGTAATTGCCATAATTATTTTTTAAAATTGTTTTT
>CAZFZI010000044.1:0-3178 GCA_964523275.1 uncultured Candidatus Saccharibacteria bacterium | reverse complement strand
GAACCGCGGCCGCGCCGGAATGCTCAATGCCCTTCACGGCCAAACCCGCTTGCATTGCCGCCGCCTGCGCAAAATTCATCGTCGCGGCAACATCCAAATTATCAGGTATGGCGGTGTTAACCTTTTGCATATTTTCTTGATAATATTTCAGGTCCGCCATTATCGCGTCCAATCCGGCATAATATTCGGCGCGATTTTTAATCTCATTCTTTTTTTCCTCCACTTGGCGCTTGATATCCTGTGATTCTTGGTATTTGGGCAACACCAAAAAAAATCCCAACGCAAAAGTGATAATCAATATCGTAAACGCTTCCAGATAGTTTCTTGACATAAAAATTAAGACTGTTGAACAATTGATTGCCAATCAATTTGCCGCAAAAATTTTAGGCTTGTCAATTTTTAAAAATGATTAAAATCAACAATCGCTCAACACTCCAAAAATTTTAATTAACAACAAGCGACAAACACCGAACAAATCACCTGTCTTGCCCGGTATATTCAAAACTTTTTGTTTCCGGTTCAAAAAGAACATCCACGGTAAAATCAACACCACCCGTCTCGCTGGCGGCAATTCTGCCAAAAGCCGAGGATCTCAAGGCATCGCCAGCCGCTTCAAACTTCATTGCTTGCCGGCCCACATCGGAAAAAGTCTTTCCATGGCCGGTAAGGCCAGCCGACATTTTTGGAAAATCAAGCTCGCACGCGGAAAAATAAACTCCTTGCGCGACCAAACTTTCAAGCTTGTCAAAAAAGCGTGCCGACGATTTGCGACTGGCCATAATCTGGGAAAAATCGGCCAAACGGCGGCGTGCCGACTTTACTTCATATTCCAAAATCTTTTGTTCTTCAGTCTTCATTTTCACCTCTTGGGCCGCAAGGGCGTCCAGCTCGGCATTCTTTTGGCTGTTTGAATAACGAACATAGAAAAACACACCAACAATTATCGCAAGCAAAAAAAACGACAAATAAAACGCTGCGTTCTCCAAAAAAACTTCCGGCCGTTTCGGCGTCGCGTCAACCATAAAATTTTAATTAATTTTAGAGCGTTGAATAATTGTTGATTTTAGCCATTTTAAGAAACCGACAAGCTTAAATTTTTTGAAAATTTGACAAAATTGTCAATTATTCAACGCTCTCAATTTATAAACACTTTAATTATAAAACAAAATCCAAAAAAATAATACAAGCATGCCAATTGAATATTATTTTTGATTTTTGAAAAATTCAAAACCCCGGCGCGCCATTCCCACAGCCACCGCGTATAGCGGACCAACATTTTTCATTTCCGCCTCAATCTCTTTGGGGAAGCCTATCTCTTTGAAAGGATCGGCAATCTCTATTTCTTTTTTGAAATAATCTTGAAAATGATTTTTTGTTTCCAAAACCGAGCTTGCGCCGCCCGACAAAATAATTTTGGCAATCTCAATGCCTGCCGAGCGGCGATAATCTTCCAGAATCATCTCTATTTCACGAAAGATCGGCATAAACGCTTCTTTTAATATTTTTTTCATTTCTTCTTTAATTTCGGGATCAATCAAGGAAACCACCCCCAGCCCGTGTGTTTCCTTTATGAATTGGCCCATTTCCCGATTAATCGGCAAGCGTTTAATAAATTCTTCAACCAAATAATTTAATCCGCGGTCAAAGCTGTGTGAATATCTCAAAATATGTTTTTCAGCCAAAGTGCAAACCGTGCTTTGCACTCCGATATCAATCAAACAAATCGCGCGCGCCTCTTCTTTGGGAATAAGGGCTTTGGCCAGGCCAAAAGCTTCAGCCTCCATCAACAATACTTGCAATTTTGCCTTTAGCGCAATTTCTTTATATTTAGCAATAACCTCATTGGGTATCGCCGTAACCGCGACTTCCAATTTTTCCGATTTTCCGAATTCGCCGCCAATTAACTGCCAGTCAATAGTCACGCTTTCAATCGGCAGAGGAATGTGCTGGCGCGCCTCAAACATCACCGCGTCAAAAATCTCCTTTTGCGTCATGGGTGGCAAAGAAAAAGTTGTAAAAAAAGTAGAAAAATCGGGAATCGCAAAAGCGCATTGGCGGGTTTTTATTTTTGCCTCAGAAAGCAATTCTTGAATCATCTCCGCGATTTCTTGCGCCGAAAAATCTGTCAATGTTTTTTTTGACAGCATTGAATCAGCTTCAACAAAATCTGCTTTAATTTCACCGTAATTTTCCAAATTAAAACCTTGGCCGGATTCTTTTAGCTCAACCAGCTTTATTGATGAAGCGCCAATATCAATCCCTAAAAATTTTTTCGCGAACAATTTTGGTAACACAAATAAATTAAAATTTTAAATATCAAAATGAAAAATTACAATTTAAAATTGAAAAACCTGCCAAAAATTTTACACTTTTCCCGCCAAAGGACGGATGCGCCCATGACGCAAACTGTCATTTTTAATTTTGATTTTTACATTTTAAATTACATATTATAATTATATCATAACTGCAAATAAAATGAACCGCAATATGAGAAAAATAATCAACGGCGCCAAAGAATTGTTTTTTCCAAAAAAATGTTTTTTTTGCAAAAAATACGGCACACTGCTTTGCGATGATTGCCGGTCCTTGCTGGACATTTCGCCCGTGCACCGTTTTGACCGAACAAAAAAATACTTATCCGACATCTATGCTCCATGCTCCTACGAAAACAAGCGGGTGAAAAAAATCATCCACGCTTTCAAATACGAACCGTTTGTCCGTGAATTGGCCGCGCCGCTGGCCAAAATAATCGCCGGCCATTTTGCTTTGTGCGGCCGCGGCTTTACCGGCTTTGCCCTTGTGCCCGTACCGCTGGCCGCGAAACGCTGGCGCAAACGAGGCTTCAACCAAGCGCAAGCACTGGCAAGTGAATTGAGCAAAATATGGCAAGCTCCAATTGCCGCAAATTGCTTGATTAAGACCAGGGAAACGCAGAACCAAGCCGAATTGTCCCAAGCGCAAAGAGCGTTCAACTTGCGAAACGCGTTCGCCGCGCAAAACAAAGAGCTTTTGCGCGATAAGAAAATCTTCTTGATTGATGATGTTGCCACCACCGGCGCGACAATGGAAGAATGCGCCCGTGTCCTATTAAAAAACGGGGCGCAAGAGATAATCGGCGCGGCAATCGCCCGCACCGAAAATTAGCCAATTACTTTGAATTACGAAACGCCAATTATTG
>CAZFZI010000043.1:0-6066 GCA_964523275.1 uncultured Candidatus Saccharibacteria bacterium | reverse complement strand
GCAGCACGAGTCCTTTGGGAGGATTTAATCTCGGTTCGAGTCCGAGCACCCCGACATAAATAAATTCCAAGCATCAAGATCCAAATCCCAAATAATATCAAATCATAAAATTTTAAATATTAAAACAGATTTTTAATATTTAAATTTTGAACTTATGATTTGCTTGGAAATTGGAACTTGCGATTGCGGGCATAGTGTAGTAGCAGCACGAAACCCTTCCAAGGTTTCGGCACGGGTGCAAATCCCGTTGCCCGCTCAGTTTAATGAAAATCCGCCCAATGGCGGATTTTCGTTAATTCGTTAATAGTTAATGGTTAGTTATCTTGCGTATTCGGTAACCCGGGTTTCGCGGATCACATTCACCTTGATCTCTCCCGGGTAGCGCAACTCTTCTTCAATGCGCCCGGCAATTTCTTTAGCCATTTTTTGCGCTTGCCAATCATCAATTTCCTTTGGCCGAACAAACACGCGAATTTCACGGCCGGCCTGCAGGGCCCATGCCTTTTCCACGCCTTCAAACCCCTTGGCAATCGCCTCCAATTCCCCCAAACGCTTCAAATAATTTTCCACTGTGTCCTTGCGCGCGCCCGGACGAGCGCCGGAAATCTGATCGGCGGCCTGCACAATCATCCCCTCCACGCTTTCATACGGGAAATCCTCGTGATGAGATTTCATCGCCGAAACCACCTCCGGCTCAATGTTGAATTTTTCCAAAATTTTGACGCCGATTTCAACATGTGTTCCTTCAATCTGCTGGTCCACGGATTTGCCAATATCATGAAACAGCCCCGCTTTGCGCGCGATTTTGACATTAGCGCCGATCTCCGCGGCAATCGCGGCGGACAAAAGAGAAACCTCCATTGAATGAAGCAAAGCATTTTGCCCGTAGCTGGTGCGGAATTTAAGCCTGCCCAGCAACTGGACCAAGCGAGGATTGAGACCCAAAACATTTGCGTCATAGCAAGCCTGCTCACCGGCTTTTTTTATGCGAGCGGCAATTTCCTCTTCGGCAACCTTCACGGTTTCTTCAATGCGGGCGGGCTGGATGCGCGAATCCTGAATCAACTTTTCCAGCGCGATCTTGGCAATCTGCCGGCGAGTGGGATCAAATCCCGAAATCACCACCGTTTCGGGAGTTTCGTCCACGATAATCTCCACCCCGGTAAGCCGCTCCAACGTCCTAATGTTGCGGCCTTCCTTGCCGATAATTCGGCCCTTTATGTCATCACTGGGCAAACTCACCACCGAAGTGGTCACTTCCTGGGCCTGTGAAAGCGCGAATTTTTGAATCGCCTGCGCCAAAATTTCACGGGCGCGCGTTTTAAACGCTTCCATACCCTCTTTTTCCAATCGGCGCGTTTTTTCCAACAAATCTTTGGCGCATTCTTTTTCCAAAACATCCATCAATTCCTTGCGCGCGTTATCTTTGGACAAGCCCGCGACGCGCTCCAAACCTTCCACCGCCTGCCGATGCAATTCCTCCAAATTTTCTTTAAGCGATTTCAGCTTCTGCACTTTTTCGCGCAATTCCTTTTCTTCAACTTCAAACGAAGCAATCCTCTGTTCCAAATTGCTCTCGCGTTTCAAAATCAGCGTCTCGGTCTTGGCAATCTCCCTCTGGCGCGACAAAACTTCTTGGCGCGAATCGTCCAAAACCTTGCCCGCTTTCCCCTGCGCCTCTTCCTGTATTCTCTGCGCTTCAATCTTGGCTTTGGCCAATTTGCCGGAGATATTTCTTTCAATCGTGCCGGCGCGCTTTTTGGCAATCGCCTGCCGCGCGTAGTATCCCGCCAAAGCTCCGCCAAAAAGCGCCAAAATCAATAGAAAAACAACAATTAAATCCATAATCTTTATCCCGCCCAACATCCGCGCGCTTTGGTCTTTCTGTTTCAACTCAAAACCAACCGCAAAGCAAACAACAATGCCGCGTTTCAATTGGCGAGAATTTTTTAAAATTACCTGCAATAATTAGATCGGCACCTCTTCCCACTTGGGCAACGAACGGGCGCCAAAAATGACATCCTTGCAATTTGTACGAGGATAATTGTCAAACACCTTGAGCTCAATTTTATTGTTCTTCCCCGCGGTAAAGCTGGCAATTGAGTCATTGCTGGTGACAATTTGCTCGTTTGCTGTGCCCTCGTCAATAGTAAATTTCCAGTTATAATCTGTGATAACACCAGCGCCCGCCGAAGGCGTGGAAATATCCTTAACATAAATCACTCCGCCCTTCACAATTCTTTTGGCAAATTCATCCGAATCGCTGGTGCAGTCCTGCCATGGCGCCGGATCAGGATTCGTTTCTTCGTTATAAACCGGATCGCCCAAGGCACACTCAAAATCCGCGTCTATACCTTGCTTGATTGTAATCGCATGCGTCACCGTGTCGCTATTTCCCGCGGTGCAATTTGCGTTGGCATCATCATCACTTACCGTCAATTTTAATTCGTAATTTCCCGCCACGATATCATTCGCGAAAAGACCCAAATTAATCCTTTCTCCCGCAATTCCCGTCCCGGTACAAGGATAATACGCGGGACCGTCTGTTTGTTCTAATTCCCAATAGGAACACTTAAAACTTCCCGTTGACACATTGTCAACGGAAAAAATACACATCGGACATTCTTGCGTCTGATCATATGCTTCCCATGTCGCTCCACCATTGTTGTCGCACAATCCATAAGGGCACGAAGTATCATCGCACTCCATTTTAGCAGTCGGTCCAAACGAAAATGACGTGTGTACCTTGTATGGTCCGCCGGCCGCGTCAGGATCCACGCTGTTAAAATTCAACCAGCCCAAAACCATATCCGACCACGCCCAACCATGGAAATCGCCAGTCGCCGGATCAATGGAAACGCCATAATCATCCCCGCCGGTTGTTTGTCCGCGCAAACTCACACAGCCGTCCCATCCTTCGCCATGGGCTAAAACTTTTGCCCAACCGCTCACCTCATAGCTATTCTTATCCACTTCCGCTTGGCAATCATTTCCCGAACATCCGCCGCAACCCGCCATGTCTGCCGCGTTAAATGATATCCATCCGATATTTTCCGACCACGCGTATCCCGACATTAAACCATCCGCGTCAATACTCACGCCATAATCAACACCGCCGCCGCCGGTGACTCCATCAACCGCGACATTGTTAAAACTAACCCAGCCAATGGTATCCGACCAGGCCCAGCCGCCAACATTGTCCTCCGCGCCGGCAAAAACCCTGCCAACGCAAAACACGCCCGACATTAACAAAACAATGCTCGCACAAACCAAAAAAACACGATTTGTTTTTTTCAAAATAATTTGGCCGCGATTTTGCCAAAATGGCGCCAACGCAGGCGATTAAAGCGAATAAAAAACATAAAATCAAACCTTTTGCCACTTTCTTGGAGCATACCACATCCATTTTTTTGTGCAAATAGCCGCAACTCAAAATCCCGCCTTTTACAGAAAATCGCTTTACGCTTTACGCTTTTGTCTGGATCACTTCATCAATAATGCCATATTCTTTGGCTTCCGCGGCGGTGAGATAAAAATCGCGATCGGTGTCAACGGTAATTTTTTCAATTTTCTGGCCGGTATGCTTGGCAATGATATTGTTCAGCGACTCTTTGATGCGGATGATTTGCCGCGCGTTAATTTCAATATCCGTAGCCACGCCTTGCGCGCCGCCCGCCACCTGATGCAACATAATTTCGGCATTAGGCAAGGCAAACCGTTTGCCTTTGGCGCCCGCCGCCAGCAACACCGCGCCCATTGACGCGGCCATGCCCACGCAAACCGTGGACACCGGGCATTTGATATATTGCAGAGTGTCGTAAATCGCCAGTCCCGCGGTCACCGAACCACCCGGGCTGTTAATATACAATTGAATATCTTTTTTGTCGTCTTTTGACGCCAAAAACAAAAATTGGGCGATGATTGAATTGGCGATTATATCATTGACGGGTCCGCCCAAAAACACAATCCGCTCCCGAAGCAAGCGCGAATAAATGTCATATGCCCGCTCTCCATATTGGGTTTTCTCAATAACCGTGGGAATAAGATTCATGAAAATTGAAAAATGAAAAATCAAAATTGAAAATTACAATGCAAAATTGAAAAATGAATTTGATTTTTACACTTTAAATTAAAGTTTTTTGGAATCACTTTCAAGCAATTCAAAAACTTTTTCGGTTTGCAAGTTTTGCCGCCAATAGGCTTTCAACTGCTCCTCTTGGCCATTATCGGGCACTTCCTCCTGACCCGCTTCGCGGCTTTTAGCCATCGCCGCGGCCACTTCTCCATCATTAACATCAATTTTCTCTTGTTTGGCAATTTCCTGCAAAACCAAAAAATTCTTAATTTTCACCTCGCTATCTTTGGCAACTTCATCTTGGATTTGGCTCTCGGTCTTGCCTGTTTTTTTCAAATATTCTTCAAAAGACATCCCTGTCATTTGCGAAATTCTTCCTTTGAATTCCGCAATCGTTTTTTGTGTTTCTCCCTGAACCAAAACATCGGGAATCTCAATCGCGGATTTTTGCGCCAGTGAATCAAGCAAGTCGCGGCGCCAATGCTCGCGGGCATGGCGTTCTTTTTCCATTTTCAAACGGTTGATATCCTCATCGGTAAGCTCCGGCGCCTTGAATTCGGCTTCACCGGCAATCTTTTTATAATCAGGCAGATCCACCTGCGGGTAAACCGCGACCACGGCTTTATATTCCAGCGCGTTACCCTGCGCCAATTTCAAAATGTTCACCTCCGGATAACCCAGCGGCTCTATTTTGTTTTCTTCCGCCGCCTTGGGAAAAGAATCTTCAACGGCCATCATCGCGGCGCGATCAAGAATCTTTTGGTCCCCGACTTTGCTTTTCACCACTTCTTTGGGCGCCGCCCCCTTGCGAAAACCGGCGATATCAACCTCTTTGGCAATTTCATCAAGCGCCTTTTGCTCAAATTCAGCCAAGCTTTCCGCCGGCATCTCCACTTTGATTTCAACTTGAGACTTGGGTAATTTGGTAATTGTATATTTATTCATTGTCTTTTTTTGTTTTTGGTGTTTTTTTGGTTTTAGCCGCTGATTTTTTTGTTTTTCCGGCTTTTTTCTTGGCTTCCTCGGTTTTCTCGGCCTTCTTGGTTTTTTTAGCCTTTTTTTCTTTTTTATCCTCTTCCTTGATTTCTACTTTTTCTTCTTTGATTTGGCCGCCTTCGGTTTCGGCCGGCGCTTGCGCAGCTTCTTTTGCAGCGTCTTCATCCGGCCCGGCTTCGTCTTGAATTTCTTGCTCAATCTTTGCCAACGCTTCGCCCAAGTTTTCCGGACTGCGAACATCAATTTTCCAACCGGTCAATTTGGCCGCCAGTCTCACATTCTGCCCTTCTTTACCGATTGCCAGCGACAGCTGATCGTCAGGCACCACCGCCAACGCCCGGTTTTTCGGCAAAACCCGCACTTCCATAATCTTGGCCGGCGAAAGCGCGTTGGTGATATATTTTTGCGTGTCATCGGAATACTCCACGATATCAATCTTCTCTCCGCCCAATTCATTGATCACCGCGCTCACCCGCGTGCCCCGCTGGCCCACGGCCGCGCCGATCGGATCAATTTCGGGCACAGTGGAAGCCACCGCGATTTTGGTGCGCGAACCAGCCTCGCGAGCGATTGATTTAACCAGCACTTGCTCAGCGCCGATTTCAGGCACCTCCAATTCAAACAATTTGGACACGAATTTCGGATAAGCGCGCGACAAAAAGATAATCGGCCCCTTGGAAGTTTGCTCCACCTTGAGCACAAACGCCTTCAAGCGCTGGCCCGGCCGATAAAACTCTCCGGGCACCTGTTCTTCGCGGTTTAAAATACCGGTGGTCTTGCCGATATCCATATAAGCCGCGCGGCCCTCAACTCTCTGCACCACGCCCGAAATTATTTCACCTTCTTTGAGTTTGAAATCGGCAAAAATGGTTTCTTTCTCCGCTTCGCGGATTTTTTGAATGATCACCTGCTTGGCGGTTTGCGCCGCGATCCGGCCAAAATCCTGCTTTTGCTCCAGCCCGATCTTGATCTCATCGCCCGGGTTGATATCGGGA
>CAZFZI010000042.1:1861-6171 GCA_964523275.1 uncultured Candidatus Saccharibacteria bacterium | reverse complement strand
GCGCCATTTTCCGAATCTGTTTTTTTTTGTTGTTACGCAAACGTCGCGCGAACGCTTGCATACAAATATCAAAAAAGGATATAATGAAATCATATAATCATATAATCATAAGGTAATAAAATTAAAAAATAATAAATAAAAATGAGACAATCAAAAAAAGACAAACAATTTGATAAAGTGGCGGCAGTTGGATTTTTTGTTAATTTTTGCGCGATTTTTTCGCTGATTCTCATTGTTGGCCTCTTGACTGTTGCCGACAGTTTTGGCGGTACACCCGGCGGCGTGGCGGCGTTGTCGCAATCGCTGGTTGGAAAAAACGAATGCCAATGTCCCGCAACGGATTGCGAAGTTTGCGGGTCGGTCGCGCCGGCGGTTTTGTTTCCGGTGTCGTCAGATCATCCGGCGGAAAATGCGATAGAAATCGCGGTTGACGATGATGGTTTTTCGGTGACAGAATTGAGTTTGGTTTTTTCCAGCTCGCGGACATTGCGGATTACCAACAACGGTGTTAATTCTCATTCGTTTGCGATGGATGCCATTGGGCTGAATTCGGGGGCGATTGCTCCGGGGCAATCGGTGACGGTGCTTTTGGAGGGATTTTCTCAAGATTCGCCATCGCTTGAATTCCATTCCGACATCGCTTCCGACTCGCGGGAAGATTTCAGCGGTTTAATCATTCTGGAATAATTAAAACCGCTTTTTCCTTGGAGTCCTGTCTAAGTTCACATACATATTGCAGTCCTTGAAAGTTTTTGTAAATTATGATAGACTCCGTTTGTGAATCGGATTTAACCTGAGTTTTGTTGTTTGGTTTTGAATTTTACTCATTAATCATCAACTTTCCGCCGCCGGCCGAAGGGCAAAGGCGGAACTCATTAATCAACTATGGGTGGCGTACCAAAAAAAAGACATACAAAAGGAAGCCGGAATCAACGCCGGATGCATTTGTTTTTAAAAAGTCCCGGTTTTACGAAATGTTCCAAATGCGGCAAAGAAATCAAATCGCACAATGTTTGTCCGTTTTGCGGTTTTTACCGCGGCAAGGAGGTGATTGATGTGTTTGCCCGCCTTGACCGCAAACAGCGGCGAGACAAGGAGGCCGAAATCGCCGCCGGTGCCGCCAAAGAGGAAACTAAATCAAGCTAATTTTTCAAGATGGCTTCACGGCATTTGACGCGGTCAATCGTTATGCAGTCCCTTTTTGAATGGGATTTTTACGGTAGAGAAGGGGGCTTGGCCGAAATTTTGCAAAGAAATTTGGATGAATTCGGCCCCGGCTTGGAAGATGTGGATTTTGCCCGTGATTTAACGGCGGGAGTGACGAAAAAGATGGAAACGATTGACGGAATCATTGAAAAAGCCGCGCCGCAGTGGCCGATAGAGCAAATCAGCATAATTGATCGCAATGTGTTGCGGCTTGGGCTTTTTGAGCTGATTTACGAGGACAAAACCGCCGTGCCGCCAAAGGTGGCGATTAACGAGGCGATTGAATTGGCCAAGAATTTTGGAGGTGAAAGCTCGGGCAAATTTGTGAACGGAGTTTTGGGCACGATCTACAAGCAAATGCTGGAGCAAGATCCGGGGCTTGCCAAAGAAAACCAACAGAAGAAAGACAATGGAATTACTTAAAATAAATCCCAAATTCTAAGCACTAAATCCTAAATAAATCCAAAATCCAAAAATCAAAATTTAAAACAAACAAAGATGCTTGTTTTGAGCTTTTGATTTTGATATTTTTATTTAGAGTTTAGGATTTGGTGCTTGGAATTCGCAAACTACGATGAATGATTTTAGCGAGCTTGAAAATAAATTGAGTATTGTTTTCAAAAACAAAGACTTGCTCACGCAGGCATTTATCCACCGATCCTATTTGAACGAGAATCCGCAGATAGGTTTGGGCAACAATGAGCGGCTGGAATTTTTGGGTGACGCGGTGCTGGAGTTGGTGGTGACAGAATATCTTTATGGAAAGTATCCGGACAAACCCGAAGGCGAACTCACCAGCTGGCGCGCGGCGCTGGTGAACACCAAAATGATTTCTTCGGCGGCGGCAAAAATCGGTTTTGGCGATTTTTTGTTGCTTTCGCGGGGAGAAGCCAAAGAAGACGGCAAATCGCGGCAATACATTCTGGCCAATACTTTTGAAGCTTTTATCGGGAGTTTATATCTTGATCAGGGATACGCGCCGTGTTGCGCTTTTATCAAAAACAATTTGTTGGGATATTTGCCCGAAATCATTGACAAAAAGCTCTACAAAGACGCAAAATCCCGTTTTCAAGAAGTGGCCCAGGAGGTTGCTAAAATTACGCCATCCTACCAAGTTCTGGAAGAGCAGGGCCCGGATCACGCCAAACATTTTTTGGTGGGAGTCTATTTGGGCAAAGAACTTGTTGCCAAGGGCGGCGGCTATTCCAAGCAGGAGGCTGAAGAGGCAACTGCCAAAAAAGCCATGGAAGTAAAGGGGTGGCAATGAGGAATCTTGAGTCATAATTCAGCGATGTCCTTGCAAAATTGCAAAAATTGTGTAGAATATAGGGCGTTGTAATAAAGGTAAAATTAATCACGTATGTTAACTATTAGATTGCGCCGCATTGGCAAAAAAAACCAGCCGTCGTTTCGGATTGTGGTGGCTGACAAGAGGGTGTCGGCTTCGGCGGGAAAATTTCGCGAGGAGGTTGGCTTTGTCAATCGGATTGCCAAAGAAATCAAATTGAACAAGGAAAGGATTGCTTATTGGATGTCCAAGGGCGCGCAGCCATCGCCGGCGGTGCACAACATCTTGATTGCCCAAAAAGTGGTTGAAGGCAAAAAAATCGCGGTCCACGCGCAACCCGAAAAGAAAGAGGAAGATGCAAAAACAGCCGCGAAAACCGAAGAACAGCCGAAAGCGGAAGTTAAAACCGAACCCGAAAAGGAAGCCAAAGAAGAAACCAAGGAAGATGCCGAATAGCGGATTAAAAAATTTGACATTTATTTTTAATCTTGGATATAATGAATTCACAGGGGTCTGAAAGGTCGAAAAATTTTTTTGTTTGAATGAATGACAAATATGGAAAATAAAACTGACCAGGAATTTCTTGAATTTTTGATCAAATCATTAGTTGATCATCCGGAAGATGTGGCTGTGGGCCGCACGGTGGATGAGATGGGCGTTTTGCTTTCACTGAAAGTAAATGCCGAAGACATGGGACAGATTATCGGCCGCAGCGGTAGCACCGCGCGGGCGATACGCAGCTTGGTGAGGATTATCGGGCTCAAAAACCATGCCCGGGTGAATCTGAAAATTGAAGAACCCGAAGGCGGCCGCCGCGCTCCTCGCACCGAAGAAGCCCCGGCTAAAGAGCGGGAAGAAGACGTTGACGATCTCAAGTTTTAGTCTTGATTTCAAAAAGAAAACCCCTGAAAAAACAGGGGTTTTCTTTTTCAACGATTTTATATTCTTATGATTTTATGATTAAATGATTATATGATTCAATTTGATTTCATCACCATATTTCCGGAAATCGTAAGGCCTTATTTCGAGGAGTCTTTGTTCAAAAAGGCGCGGGCGAAAAAACTTTTGCAAGTAAATGTTTGGGATTTGCGGGAATACGCCGCAGACAAGCATCACACTGTTGACGACAGTCCTTACGGCGGCGGTTTTGGCATGGTGATGAAGACTGATGTTTGGCACAAGGCGATTGCCAAAGCGGTGAAGTTGAAAATCGTTGGTAAAAAATTAAGGCCTGCCAACAAGAATGCCGCGATTGTTATGCTCACGCCCCGCGGAAAAACTTTTAACCAAAAAATGGCGCAAAAGCTTGCCAAATTCAAGCAGATTACGTTTGTTTGCGGCCGCTATGAGGGTGTTGACGAGCGGGTTGCCAAGAACATCGCCACAATGGAAGTTTCCATCGGTGATTACGATTTGATGGGTGGGGAACTGCCGGCGATGGTGATTGCCGAAGCGGTGAGCCGTCTGATTCCGGGGGTTGTCGGCAAGCCGGAATTTCTGAAAGAACGGAATGGAAAAAACGGATTTTTTGAATCCGCGCAATACACCCGTCCGGAAATTTATTCCCCCGCCAAAGGAATCAACTGGAAGGTTCCCAAGGAACTACTCTGCGGCGATCCCAAAAAAATTGACGCCTGGCGCCAAAAACACGGCAAAACGATCAACTGAATGTATATACATATGTATATACATTGTATATATTCAAATATATACATACCTTGAATGTGCCATAATTGCGTGCTGTTGAAATTTGATTTCAACAGTAATTTTCAACGGTAAAAGAAATTGCGGTTTTGATATTTTTGCGGATGTGGTA
>CAZFZI010000042.1:0-1761 GCA_964523275.1 uncultured Candidatus Saccharibacteria bacterium | reverse complement strand
TGGTTTTTTCACAAAACCCCGCGACGCGGGGTTTTGTGTTGCTTGCTCGGCTTGCGGTATTTTTGGGTAAATTGTAGAATATAGTAATAATTTAGTGTCTGTTGCCGAATAGGGTTTGTGGCGAAATTTTAAGATTTCAGAACGAAAATTTGCGTAATTGTCTGCTTGCAGTCTCATTTTACAAAAACGAGGAAGGCGTATTAGCTTAATCTGCCGCCGAAATACCACAAATTTGCAGTTGAAAAATTAAAATTGCAGCAAAAGTCCTATTCGGCAACAGACCCGTTTAAGACCGATTTATGGACAAAGAACAGGAAAAATGCGTTGATGAAATAATTTCTCTATATCAGCAAAGAGTTGATTTTTTGTCGCGCCAAAAAGTTCGCAAATTAGAAGAATTGTTGCGCCGCGCCAAGGAATTGAAGGCCAGGCGGCTTTCGGAAAAAATCAAAAATTGACAATAACCAAAATTGTATGAGTTTTTTTAAAGAAAATTTGCTTGGTGGCGATGGTGGGGCCAAGATTCCCAAACCCGATCGCGAAAGAAAAAAAGAAAAGTCGTGGTTGTGGGAAAGATTTAACAAGATACGAGAAGGCGGTGAAAACGCGGGTCAAGCTGAAATTGCCGAAATAAAAAAGATAACTGATAAGCTTCCGGATAACCCGGAAGCGCGAGCGTTGTCCGAGGAGGTAGAAGTTGTTGTTAAAGCATGCAACCAAGAATTGCGAGCCGAAGAAGTGAAACGCGCTAAAGAAATAAAAGTGGCAATAGGCGGCGACGAACAGCAAGAAAATAACACGGAAAATATTCCGGTTCCAGAGGGTTGGGGCGAATGTTCTGATTTTGAAGTTGGCGCGAATCAACCCGAAAAGATAGAAAAAACAGAGGAACAAGAGTTACGCGAGGGCATTGCAAGGCTTGATAAATATATTGAGTTGTCGGTGAGTGAATTGCAAGAACAGGGATTGCCGATTGGCAAGGATTACAGGATTGATATGGATAAGTATGAAGATGTTGTGGGCAATTTGAACAAAGATAAAGAATATGTTCAAAAAAGAGAAGCCGAATTTGCCCAAGAAGGTGATAAAAAAGGAATAAAAAAAGGAGATATTATTCTGGGCGAGCAAATGGAGCGGTTTTCAACCGCGCTTTTATATAAAATTTTCAAAGAGCTTGATACTGGCCATATTGCGGCCCAAACTTCAAGGTGTGATGATATCGGCAATAAAATTGACAGCTTTATTTTTAATAAAAAAAATGGAAAAACAATCGGAACATTTGACGCGGTAGTGAATAAAGAGGGGATGAAAAGATTTGAAGAAAAGAGGAAATATACATTTAATAAAAATTTCCAAGATGGCGGCGGCAACCTTGATTATGCTTTGGATGTTGACGAAAATGGAGAAATAATCAAGGCGAAAAGAGATAAAATTCCGGTAGCCTGCCTCAATCTTCCCGCCGAAAGGTTTAAGGTAATTCTAAAAGAAGTTGACCTTTTGCAAAAAGGGCTTACTGAAAAAGAGAAAGAGCTGGGGATTGAATTTTTAACGTCTATAAGAGAGCAGTTTGAGTATTTTGAAAACAGCAAGAATTCGGAACAATACAAAGAAGCGGTTCAGGAATTAAATAAAATAATCGGACTGATCGCTTATAAAGAATCAGAAAAACCGCAATCAAATATCAAAGAATTAGGGGGCGGTAATTGGACATGGAAGGAATAATTAACTAAAAACATAAAGCTATGGAAAAATTCGGAGAAA
>CAZFZI010000041.1:0-6232 GCA_964523275.1 uncultured Candidatus Saccharibacteria bacterium | reverse complement strand
GAAATCCATCAAGGCCGATGATAGTCGCAAGGCGAAAGTAGGTAGTCTTCTTACAAAAATCTTGAGCAACAACGCCGTTTTTTTGTGCAAAATCGCTTTGTGTTTTACTGCCAAAAGATTATATATAAACAAAACAAAAACCGCAGATTAATGCGGAGTTTGGCCAATTATTCAAAAATTATTATTTGCTATCTCTGCAGTAATAAGGATAGGCTGTAATAAAATATTTATCCATGATAAAATCAAATAACATTATTAATATAAAAATCACAGCAACTGCTGGTTGTAAATAATCAATGGAAAACAATATGACATCGGACGATACAATTATAGACGGAAATGGTTCTGTTAATATCGTTCCAACCAAAACAAGTGACCAAAAAAAGAATTTTAACGTTATTCTTGTGGCGCTTATTATTTTGGCGATGGCGCTTTTGGCAACTCTTTGTTTTCTGGCTTGCCGAGAGATAATTAGATCGGGACAAAAGTCTGGCTCGGTAATAAAAAATTTATCGAATGAAGAAATACTCAATGAATCGATTTTTAATATTGATAAAATGGTAAGCGGATCGTTTGCATTAGAAACATCAATTTCCAGCCAGGTAAGAGGAATTCCGGAAGATGAATATGGCGGTTTATTTGATACTCAAACAACGTCTGTTAGAAACGGGAGTTTCAATCTGGAGAATGCTGGCGAAGCACGAGTGTCGATTGGCACAAAAAAAGAATTGGGTAAAGACGAACAATCACTGGTTCCGCTGGATTACAACAATATTATTATTGGCAAAAAAATATACACAAAGATCAATGATGATCCGGCTTTTAGCTCACCCAATCAGGAGATAGTGGCCGGACAGTGGCTGGCTATGGATACCAGTGATGAAAATTTAGCGAGATATAATTTGCCGGGGCGGGACATGGGTTACTTTACACGGATATCTAAGGCTCAGATTCAATTGTTAGCACAAGTACTGATTGATGGCCATGTCTTGACGGTTATTGCAAAAACCGAAGAAAAAGTCAGCGGCAGTGATTGTTACCGTTTGGAATTAAGCGTTGATAAAGCGGCGCTGGCGGGGTCTATTGTCAAGGTAAATGCGGAATTATCAAAAAATGAAGGGTTAAAAAATTTTTTAGTTACGCTAAACCAATTGGCGCTACAGGGTGATTTTAAAAATGTGACAGTTTGGATGGGAAAGAACGATTTATTGCCAAGGAAACTAACCTTCATCATTTCTGTGGTAAATGCTACCTCAAGCTACGAACAGAAAATTGATTTAAAGGGAAATCTTACAATAGATAATTTAAATCTGCCAATTAGCATAGAACAGCCGCAAGTATACAAAAATATTGGCGATATCGTGTCAACCATAACTCCAGACAATACAAATAGCCTTGATTATGACGCAGAACGCATTTATCATATGAAAGAACTTGCAAATGCGCAGACAATGTGGGTGGCAGATCATCAAGGTGATTATTATACCTGCAGTGAGACAGGTGGTGATTGCCGAGGCCGTGAAAATAATTATCCATCAAAAATTGAACCGAGACTGGCGGGCTTTACCCCATCCGACCCCAATCAAACAGGAGGAAAAAACAAGGATGCGATTTGCGGCCAAGGATATGTTTATTGCGCGTTGGATAATTCAAAAAATGCCAAACAATTTTGTTACTATGCTAAACTTGAGAGGGGCTTTTTCTATACTTCTTCGCCGGCGGGTAATTTTTTGAGAGCAGCCGCGCCAAAGAATTTTGCGGAATGTTCCGTGTCGGATGTTAATCTTAGCGCGTTTTTCAAAAAAATGTCAGCTGATGAGAGGGACCAATGGAGAGTTGCTGATATGAGGCTGATTGCTACAGCGCAAGAATTGTATTATTTGGATTTTTATCATGGAACAGAAAAAATGGATGAATGGCGGCAAGTGTATTATACTTGCGGCAAAACCAATGGAGATTGCCAAGGGAGGTCAAATAATTTCCCGGTAACTATAAAGGGGTATGTGGAAAATGTTATTGATCCGTTAAATTCAGGTAGTGTTTGCGGTCAAAATTATATTTATTGCGGGCTTGATAATACGGCGGATAATAAAAACTTCTGTTATTATGCGAAACTGGAAGGAGGTGGATACTACACCGCTTTTAATAGTGATAATTTTAAGCGCAGTACCGTGCCAACTACGTTTGCTGAATGTGGCCAAAATAATTAATAACAATAATGTTATTAAATAGACTATCAAAACAAAAACCGCGGCGGACAATGTCCGGCGCGGTTTTTCGCGATTATCGCGATGGTTTAGAAATCGCCGTCGCCCATGTCGTTGCGGTCGTCGCTTTCGGTGTCGTCATCATCGTCATCGGAATCCAGTTCATCATCGCCAATGATGTCGTCATCGTAATTCTCGGCTTCTTGCGAAGCGATGGCGGTTTTAATTGTGTCGTCAATCATTATTGGATAACTTATTGCGAAACCTTGTTTCGCCAACAAAGATATTTCTAAAAAATATCCCGACCTTTGCGTGTCTTTGTTTGATTTTCAAAATAAAAAACTCTAACACATTTTCTTATATTATGTATCCGGCAATTTTTGTCAATAGGCAAAAACAAAAGTTATCCACACCCGATGGCGAATTTTTGATTATGGTGGCGGGCAAGACGAAATCGCTTGCCAAATTGTGCCTTATTGTGATCCGGATATTGGACCGGGATTAGCAATTTTTCCCGAATCTGCTATATAATCAATTTATGAAACTGTATTTTTCGCGCGATTCGGGTTTGATGTTTGGAATTGTTGTTGCCGCGGTGCTGATTCTGGCGTTAAACGTTCCGACACTTAATTCAATTTTCAAAAACGCGGTTTTTTCGGCGCTGGCCGGCGCGCAAAAAAACCTTTGGGCGGCGGGTGCCGATGCGCGCGGTTTTTTTGCGCCCTTGCGAAATGCCGGTTCTTTAGCGGATGAAAATGAGCGATTGCGGGCGACTGCCGCGGGATTTTTGGTGCAAAAGACACAAATTGAAGCGTTGAAGAAAGAAAACGATTTTTTGCGCCAAGGATTGAATTTGGAAATGGGGAAAGATTTTGATTTAAAACTTGCCAATATCGCGGGCAAAAGCGCGGGGCGCGATGTGTTGATCGTTGACAAAGGCGCGCGCGATATGGTTCAAGCGGGAATGCTGGTGGTTGATTCTCAAAAAGCACTGGCGGGGAAAGTGATCAAAACATACGATAATTTTTCTGAAGTGAGGCTGATCACCGACAAAGATTTTTCTTTTGATGTTGCCGCCGGCGATAACGCGATTGACGGACTGTTTAAAGGGCGCGGCGATTATCAGGCCGACATTGATTTGGTTTCCAAGGATAAAGATTTGGCGGTGGGACAATTGGTTGTTACCAGCGGCTTGGGCGGGATCTTTCCCAGCGGTCTCTTGGCGGGAACGATCGTGGAGGTGCGCAAAAACGATGTGGAAACTTTCCAATCCGCCCGAGTTGCTCCGGTCTTTGACGCTACTGCCGCGCGCCAGGTTTTTGTGGCGATTGACAAGCAGTCGCCGGACGCGTCTTTGATGGATGAAATTAATCAATCCGCTGATGAATAAAAAGGGGGCGGCGGTCGCGGCGGGTTTTGTTGTCGCGGTGTTGTTGCAAACAAGCCTTATGCCTCATTTCGGCGCGTTTGGCCGGGGATGGTTTGAATGGATAAATTTTACCACTTTGGGAGTGGCGATAATTGTTCTTTTTGAACGGCGGAGGCACAATTTTAGCTGGCTGGCCGCGGTTTGGGGGGGGTTATGGCTGGATATTTATTCGGCACACTTTTTCGGGTTTTGGACCATTGTTTTGATAGCTCTGGTTTTTGCGGTTAAATTCGGGATTAAAAAATATGTTCGGATTCCTTGGTATTGGTAAAAAAAACAAAAGAATAATTTTTGACAGGAGGCAGGACATTGAACCGCACGAAATTTTCTATGATCATTTGGCGAGCGGCAGGGAAGAAAAAGCCAATGCCGCCGGCAAAAAATTTGAAACTCCTCTGTCTTCAAAATCGCTGGGATTGCCGCTGGTTTTAGCCGCTTTGTTTTTTTTGGTTGCGGCGGCGCGCGTGGGGTATTTGCAATCAGTCCAGGCGGTTGAGCTTTCGCGGCAAGCGGCGCAAAACAAATATATTTTTCATAAAGTACAATCCGACAGAGGCATTATTTATGGCGCGGATTTCAAGCCTCTGGTGGAAAATCTTTCCACTTTTGATTTGCAATGCGCCAATGAAAAGTTTCCGTCTTCCGGCGCGGAAAGAAAAAGAATCATTGACAGTTTGTCGGCGGTTGCCGGTGTTGAAGCCGCGGTTTTGGACGAAGCAATCGCTTCAGAAAAAAATCCGGTTATAGAAAATTTGAAGCATCAGTCGTTGATTGTTTTGGAGGCAAGGCTGGGCGACTTTCCGGGCTGTTCCATTGTTTCGCGTCCGATACGGGGATATGTCAAAGACGCGGGGCTGGCTCATTTGCTGGGTTATATGAGCAAGATTGATTCCGAAGAATGGAAGGCATCCGAGGGTGTTTATTCAATAAATGATTATATCGGCCGCGACGGACTGGAAAAATTGTATGAAACGGTTTTGCGCAAAGATCCGGGCAGGTTGCGTGTTGAACGAGACGCGCAAGGCAACGTTCTTTCCCGGGAAATCACCGCCGCGCCCGAATCCGGCGACAGCATCCGGTTGTGGCTTGATTATGAGCTGCAAAAGAAAATATATGACACAATGCAGGCCCAATTGAATGATTTGGGTTTGAAAAAAGGCGCGGTGATCGCCTTGAATCCCAAAACCGGCGGCGTTTTGGCAATGGCTTCATTTCCCGATTATGACAATAATGTTTTCTCGCAAGGCGGCAGCGAAGAAGTGCAAAGATTGATTAACGATCAAGAAACGAACACACTGCTTAATCGCGCGATTTCGGGAAGATATCTAACCGGTTCCACGATAAAACCGTTTATCGCCAGCGCGGCACTGCAAGAAGGAATTATTGCCGCTGACAAAAACATAAACTGCCAAGGGAAAATATCTGTGCAGAATCAATATGATTCATCAATCGTTTACTATTATAACGATAACCATATCCATGGCCAGACTAATATGTATAAAGCGATCGCCGAATCTTGCAATGTGTATTTTTACACTATTGGCGGAGGATATGGCAATCAAGACGGGTTGGGGCCCACGCGCATCAAAAAATACCTTGATTTGTTTGGCTGGGAAGAGCCGACCGGAATTGATTTGCCCGGGGAGATTGCCGGTTTTGTCCCTGACGCGGCGTGGAAAAAAGCCAAATTTGCCGGCACGCAAGACCAAAATTGGACTGACGGCAACACCTATTGGTTATCCATCGGACAGGAATTTATCGGCATCACGCCTTTGGAAGTGGCCAATGCTTACGCGGCAATTGCCAACGGCGGCACACTTTATCGCCCGCGGGCGGCAAAGGCGGTGGTGGATGCCGATAAAAACATTATTAAAGAATTTTTTCCCGAAATCATCCGGCAGGATTTCATTGATTCCGACAATCTGGCCGCGGTGCGAGAAGGTATGCGCCACGCGGTTAATGGCGTTAACGCGCCGATGGCATCATCTCTCACGCTAAACGAATTGGGAATACCGATGGGAGCCAAGACCGGCACGGCGCAGTTGCGCAAAGGGCCCGACGGCAAGGATTTGCTCAACGCGTGGGTGGCGGTTTTCGCGCCCTATGATGATCCGCAGATTGTTTTGCTGGCAATGGCCGAAGAAGTTCATGAAGGAACAGTGGCGGTTTTGCCGGTGGCAAAAGAAGTTTTGCGCTGGTATTTTGAACCAAAAGACGAAAACGGCGTCCGCCTTTCGGAACTTGAACCGGCTGCGGAAGAGAATCAGGAAGAATTATTGCCCGAAATAACCCAAGAACCCCAACCGGCAATTATTCCCGAAGAGCAATAGAAGCAAGAATTTAAGATTTAAGATTCCATCCTTTTAGCTGTAGAACAAAAACCTGGTGAGGCTTGACATCACCATATTTTTATATATCAATTCAAAAATGATGAAAAAATTAGCATAGGCTAAAAAATTTAACCATTATTCGCTTTTTGTAAAAAAATCCCGCTTGCCTAAGCCCGCGGTTTGGATAAAAAAAGGGAGAGTCCGTGGACTCTCATTTGCTTTTGCCATCTTCGGCGGAGACGACGACGGCGAGGACGACGACGGCG
>CAZFZI010000040.1:4333-6246 GCA_964523275.1 uncultured Candidatus Saccharibacteria bacterium | reverse complement strand
CCGCGGTCAAGCGTGGTAACAATAGGAATTTCCAAGGTTTTTGCCGCGCCCGTTGATTTATCTTTGCAAGCAACATGGAAAGTGTATTCCCCGTCATCCAAATCAGCCAACGGCGCTGAATGAGCATATTCGCCGTCATTGGAAAATTGCGTGCCGCCGTCATAAGTGAAAGTGTAGTCCGCTTTGTATTGGCAGATTGCCGGACGGTCGGTGGTCACCGACAAAGTCGGGTTTGCCACAGTTTGAATTTCGGGAGTGGTGCTCACAATGTTGGGCGCGTTTTCCGGATTGCCTGAAAGATCAACCTCAAAGTTCACCTGAAATCCCGGTTTGTTTGCCGCGCAAGTTTCTTTGTCTTTGCAAACGACATAATAAACATAGTCATCGTTTTCCAGACCGTCCAGCTGGGTGTTGTGGCTGTAACTGCCGGTGGTGTCAAACTTGGTGCCGCCGCCGGAAGTGAAATCGTTGCCTTCTTTATATTCGCAATCCGCGGGCCGGTCGGTGATAACTTTCAAAATCGGATTGGCAATGGTGTGTTTGGAATCGGATGCCGAGCTCACCACCGGCGCGTTTTCGGTTTTCTGCGACAAATCCACCGAAAAACTCGTCTGTGCCGAACCCACCGCGCCGGTCGCCCCCGCCCCCGCCTTGGAATTTTTGCACATCACCGTCACTGTGTGGTTATATTTGCAATCGGAAGCCTGAGTGTTGGTCAAATTGCTCAATGTTGCCGTGTGCGATGTTCCTCCCGATCCTCCCATGGTCATACCTCCGCCGTCAAAATTGGAAAACGAACCGTCCTGCCCCAGCATATATTTGCAGCTGGCGGCAATATCCGTGCTCACTTTCAATTCTGCGGTCTTGGCGTCAATCGTGCCGCTGGGAGCCGAAATATTCACGCTCGGCGCGGTATTGTTTTGCTCTTCCTGTTCTTGTGCATCTTCTTCGGTGATGCATTTTCCGTCCACGCAAACCAATCCCTCCCGGCAATCCTCTTCTTTTTTGCAAGTTCCGCCTTCCTCAGACTTCCCTTCCTCCTCTTTTTTCTGTTCATCTTGAGTTTTGAACGGATTGTCGCAAGCCGTTTCGCCATTCACCGGATTCCCACTGTCATCATACGTAGAACAATTTATATAAAAATGAATTTTATCCGGTATACTGGCCGATGAATTTTGGGAATCGCCGTATCTTGATTGGATGGGCACACACGCAACCCAATTGGAAGTATTGCTCATTGAAGTAATTGTTGATTTTAATTGAGCCTCCGCAATCTCGCTACTGTAGTCATTGGTTACTTCGCAATAAACCTTATTCGCGCAATCGCCGCTACTGTTCAAAACAAATTTTACGTAAGCCCCATCGCAACTGGAATAATTGGTGCTTGGGGTATTTATATTGTTAAATCCATTAAGTTTGCAAGTTGTTGCAGATAATGATTTTGATTCTTCCGGGAAACATACCCCCTTGCCAACCAACGAACTGATTAAATTGCTGGTTATGTTAAAGTTCACCAAACCTTTAACATTCAAGTTTATTGCCGGCGCGACGCATTTCCAATCGGAACCGCAAAGCTTGTAACAATTATCCGTGGCCAACGAACAGCTTTTTGGCGTGTTCAAACAATCGCCTTGATCTTCTATCCTTTCGCAAGACAAAGAAGCATTTTTGCAATTTGCCCTGTCCTGACCGTCATAAGCGTCGCACTCGTCCTCGCTTTTTATTATTTTATTCAAATACACTCCCTGGCTATTGAAAACCATAACAACTGCCGGGTCTAATCTCCTGTCGCACTTGAAAGTCAACCCTTGCTCCAAATCTTTATCCACGCATTTCCCAGTAGGAATATCGCATTTATCCGTTTCGCATTCAGCTTGTAAAACCCATCCGTTGGTTCTGTCGCACAAGCAAGA
>CAZFZI010000040.1:0-4233 GCA_964523275.1 uncultured Candidatus Saccharibacteria bacterium | reverse complement strand
GGCATAGGCAGTGCAAGTCCCCAAAGCGCTGGCGTCAATACTGGCATTACTTGAGTTGGAACAAAACCCGGTGAAAGTTTTGTTTTCATAATAATAATTCAAATTTTTGTTTTTCGGATTTTCAGAATCGCCCAGTGCCAATGAAGCATAAGAAACATATTCGCATCCATCTTCGCTTCCCACGCCCCATCCATCAAAAGGATATCCATTCTTGTCTTGTTTGAAGTAATCTCCACTGGTAAAAACATCCGTATTTGTTGAAGGACATTTTTCCACGCCACCGTCAGAAAGCCAGCTGTAAACATAGCATGAGCCCAACTTCTTGCATTCGTAGCTACGCCCCTTAAACGGAGGCGACATCAATGAATCTTCACCCGCGCATTTGCGGTTTTCCAAACCGCTGATTTTTAGTTTGCCGCTATTGCCGCCGCAAATTGTTTCAAATCCGTCAAAAGCGCCTATATCTGAATTATAAGCGCAGAGGATATCATTTTGTGTAATACTTGTCGCTACGGAAAATCTCACTCCGCTTGCCGCAGATATTATCGGCGACTGGCCATTGGGATACGCCAATTTTTCAAACGCCTCAAGCGCAACAAAAGTTGGAATGTTGCATGTCGTACGAATATTATTGTATTTATTCTTAGCCTCATTTTTTGCTTCGTTCACGGTCATTCCCGCAAGAGTTTTATTAATGTCATTGTTATATCCGTTGGCGATATTGACAACTTCACTGCGGTAGCATGAAAAGGCCGAAATAATTTGGTTGGCCAGCCCGTTTGCGCCCGTGCACGTGCTTTCGTCTTTGCAAGCGCCATCACTGCATCCGGAATAACATGTTTCCACCGGATACAAAGCGTAAGATGACGATGCCGGCTTGCTCTCTCCGGGACCGCCGTCGCCCTTGCGTATTTCCGCGCTTTCGCCCGTTATATGCTTGCACTCATACACCCCGTCCACCGAAAAATAGCTGGGCTTTTCGCAGGTTGTGCCGCCAAGCTTCACAAACTTATCATTCGCGCTATTATTGTCGTTATCGTTTTCGGCAATCGCACACCCATAATCGCAAACCCCTCCAAAGCAATACTGATTGCTTCCCGCGCATTGATTGGATTTAACCCCCCAAATCTCATCCCCGCCACTGCACGCTCCTCCCGCCGCGCCTACATCTTCTTCCTTGTCCGATGAATTTGCCCCCTCTTCGCAAGGATTATTTAAATCACAACCCATATAATTAGCTTTATAACTCTCCCATTTATAATTACCATCCAGAGAACACCTAATTAATGTATTATTTTCGTCACATCCCCAGAGATCCTTTTGTTCTTTTGTGCAAGGACCATCCACAACTCCACAAATGTTTGCTTTTTCATAAGCAAAAGCGACATCCTTATTACTATAGTTATCAGCCAAAAAAATCCCAACCATCACTAAGGCGCATGTGCAAACGAAAACTGCCGTGAGGATTTTGGCGCGGCCACTTGAAAAACTGTCCGCGAAATTTTTTATTTCCATATTTATGATTATTAAAAACTTACAAAGTGAAAACTCATTAATTCATTTTCGCAAAAGCAAAATTAAAAGTCAATTGTGAATAACTCAATTTAAAAATCAAAATCTAAAATCCAATGTTAAATGTTAAACAAAATCAAAACTTTAAATTTTAAAACAAAACAAAATGCCGGATTTCGTTTTAAAATTTGATTTTGGATTTAGAATTTTGTTTATAATTTATCATTTATAATTTGATTTTGATTCTTTTGACTTTTGAATTATTTCCCTATTGATTGGCGTTGCCGCCCCCACGCGCTTGCCCAATCGCAAAACTTCGCCATTATAATAATCAATCTCGCTCAAATCTTTGGGCCGATTTCTGCCTTTAGCGATAACGCGCGCGGACATTCCGCGAAAAGGCAAAATCAGCCAAACCGGCAAAAGCGTAAGTTTGGCAAAAAAGTCCACCGGATATCCGCCCAAATTGCCAACAAAACCCTCCCCGGATTTTTTAACCGCCAAAACAAATTCCCGCAACATGGCAATCTCTTTTTTGAAAATTTCTTTATCACGCCACCCTTCATCAACCGGCACATTCTCAATCGCGCACATCATACCAATCAAGTTCAAAAACAATTTGGAATTTTCCATTTTCAAAACTTCATCTCCAACAAACTTTTGCGCCCTGATGCCCGCTTTCTGAAAAACCACTGCCAGATCGCTAATCTTGTCATCAACAACATTCTCTATTGCCGAGGATTCGCATTTTAAGGTCGTTCCTAGATGTACTCGTTGAGGCGCGACCTTGCCAAACTTGCATTCTGATTTCAAATCTTTACCCACCGCGCCAAACCCCAGCTTAATCGGCAATTTATATCTAATCACTGATCTCCCACTTTGGTCCGCCACAGCTTCACGTGAAGACGACTCATCAATACGCAAATCAATGCCGTTAACCAAGCTGACTCGGATAATTTCTACCTTGTCCGCCCCATGTCCCATCGCCGCAACCAATCCTCTGCGCGCGTCATCAATAACCGACAAACCGTTTTGCGACAAAATCAAAACCGGCGGATTGTCTTTGCCCGCAAAATTTTTGTAATAAAATTCAACAACTTTATCCACGGGATTGCGCGTTGCCAGCCACACAAAATCCGGCGATTCGTTTTCAATCGCCGCGGCAAATTCATCGGTAGTAATTGTTTTGACACCAAAAATTTCAAGCGTATCTTTGCCGCGCCTGATTTTTATTTTACCGGAATTAATGTTTTCAACTTCTTGCGGCAAGCCAACACCGATAATCCAGCAAGCGTTTCGCAATTCACGGCAAAACATCGCGCCGGTTCTCCCCCCCGCGCCAATAACATAAATTATTTTTCCCATATTTCCCATATTTGTTGAATTTTGGCATTCAAAACCCGCAATTCGCCGCCGAACTCTTTTTTTATTGTTGAACACTCCCAAAAAAATAATGCGCTAAAAGCAACGGCAACCGCGATAATTCCCACCGAAAAACTCGCCAAATCCGACATATCGTTTTTGTTGGGCATACTGTTTAATAATAACAAAAATCCCCGCGAAAAACGAGGGGATTTCGTTGAAAGATCAAAAAATCAATTTTTCGGAAATTTAAACGACATCACCGCCGCGCCGATCATATCCTTTTCCGCGTCCCAATTTTGCGCCAGAGTGACGCCGGTGATAATATATACATTATTATTTTCAAACGCGTAAAGCTGCATATTTTTCATTGCCAATCCGTTTTGGGTGAACGATCCGCCGATCAAAGTCGCTGGCGAACCGTCGGCCAAATTCACTTTGCGGTCCGACAAGATTTTATAATCACTCATTTTTCCCGATAACGCGGCCTTGGCTTTGGCAATGTATTCGGCTTGTCCATTCAACAAACCGTCGCGCACAACACTGATATTTTCGTTGAAAACGTTTTTTCCGGTGGCATCTTTTTCAAATTCGGGCTTGAAAAACACCGCTAACGGCCGGTAGCTCACAGTTCCCTGCCGGCTGGTCCATCCCGCCGGCGGAACAATCGTTTTTTCCAATTTGGAAATCTCGGCCAGAAGCGCGGGATCAACTTGGTTTTCCTCCACCGCGGGCGACTCTTGCTCAACCGCGGGCGTTTCGGAAACCTCGGGAGCATTTTGCACCGGCAAAACCGCTTGTTTTTTGTCATCGTCACCGGACTTTCCCGATAGAGACACCGCCATGGCCGCGACAATCAACATCGCCAGCGCGCCCAATCCCGCGAATAATAAAAGTTTCTTCCCACCGGCACTATCATTCCGGCTGTAATCATTGGATTCTCCGCCGCCGGAAATTTCTTGCGCGGCGCGAATAGCGCCCCCCTCGGCGTCCAAAAACGCTTCGTCAATTTCGGCTTGATGCCAGCCTTGTTCCAGAAGAATTTCCGTAATCTTGTTTTTGGAAACACTGAGGCTCAGCTGTTGCTTAATGTAATCAACAAGTTCTTTGTTCATAATTTTTTTGAGAAATGATAAATTTAAATTAAACGAACATAAAAAATATTCCTCATTTTCTATTTTCGCAAACAAAAAAATTGTTGTCAACAAATTGGCAACAAATAACAACAAGAAGAGCAAGCCGCTCATTGCTTTGCGATGAAGTGGGCGAAGAGAAGGACTCCCGCCGCAAGCGGCAAGAACCCTCATTCCCTTCTCCCTCCAAACAAAAAACGCCTTACGGCGTTTTTGTTTGAGCGGG
>CAZFZI010000039.1:0-6589 GCA_964523275.1 uncultured Candidatus Saccharibacteria bacterium | reverse complement strand
CAAATTCCTCTTTGGTGTGCAATATCTGCATCAAATTGGAATATGCCCCCTTCAAGTCTTCATCTTTAACTTTTATCTGCAGTTGCTGCTGATTCTGTTGTTTTTGTTGTTCCATAATTTTTATTATTTATTATTTTCTTCATTTTCGACAATTAATTGTGTCGTAGCCGATAATGTTTCTTCAAATTTTTGTTGAGGTAATTTATCTTTATTAAACGAAAGGTTAATATAATTTTTCACTTCTTGGCTCTGCTTATTCTCCAAAGCGATAATATTTCCTTTAACATCTTCTACATCTTTCTTTAACTCACCTATTTGGCTCTTTATCTTAAAAATACCTGCAAGATCTATATTAATCGGCACAAACAAAGAAACCAATAAAGATAAAGTAAATATTAATCGCCAGCTGGATTTCGAAACATCAAAACCGATAGCCCAGAACGATCTGATTAGAATTAAAAATATAAATAGAGATATAATTGTTTTTCCATCAATTCTTATCATCTCAATAATTATTTTGTTGCTTATTTCGCAACCTTGACTTTCGCGGGGCGCAACAAACATCCGTCAATCATATAGCCTCTTTGCGCTTCCTCAACAATCACGCCCGATTCTTGGTCTTCGCACTCCACCGCTTGGATAACTTCATGTAATTCGGGATTGAAGTTTTTTCCCACCGACTCAACGGATTCCACGCCGTTGGTTTTCAAAAAGTCTTCCAACTGGGTTTTTATCATCAGCAATCCTTTCACATGATCGTTGTCTTTCAAATCATCAGGCAAATTCTTTTGCGCCAAATCCAGGTTGTCCAACATCGGCAAAACGCTGAAAATGAAACTTTGGCGGTTATATTTGGAAAACTCCTCCATCCTTTGGCCATCTTCTTTTTTGTAGTTTATCAAATCCGCCTTGGCCCGCTTCCATCCGTCCAAATACTCTTCGCATAACTTTTGGCATTCTTCCAACCTTGTTGGCTTTTTATTTTTTTGCGAATCTTTCATCATTCAAATTTTTCAGTTTCCAGTTTTCAATTTTCATTGAATTTTCAATGAATCAATTTCCAAACAAAATACCGCATTTTTGTTTGAATAATTGGCAAATTGGTCATTCATTGGAAACTGAAAACTGGTAATTGAAAACTGTTTTATATATTTTCAAACATCCTCACTGCTTCGTTGATTAACCCAATATTTTTATCATATGCGGTGCGCTTCGGCCCCACCAGTGACAAGACCAATTCCCGGTCGCTTGCCGGCTCAAATACCATGGAAAACACCGATAATTCTTTGGCTTTGGGGCAGGGATTTTCATCACCGATAAAAATTTCCAGAGCCTCGGCGGGCTTCATGGTTTCAATGTTGGCTTCCAGATAATCAAGATAATCCAAAAAATTATCCATTAATCCTTTTTGCGCGAATTCCGGCTGGCGCAAAACATCCTCCCATCCTTTTTTAAATATCAAATCTTCTTGGCGCAGATAACCCAGCACCAGCAACGATGAAGCAGCCGCCAAACTGTGCGCGATTGAGTTTGCCGTTTTAAAAAAATCCTCAAAATCCTTGTCAAAACCGTCAAAGCCAAAATCCAGTTTCCCCGACGGAGCTTGTTCCTGATCGCTTTTTAAAACTTCATTAACGAACAAACGGTAGCCCTTGTCGGTGGGAACTCGTCCCGCGGAAGTGTGCGGCTGGGTCAAAAATCCGTCATCAGTGAGTTTTTGCATTTCAATGCGAATTGACGCCGGGCAAATGCCAAAATCATACCTTTCCCCCAAATACTGCGAAGACACCGGCTTGGCCGAATCCACATATTCCCTGATAATCGTGTCCAATATAGTTTTCTGCCGATCAGAAATCTGCATAAATTCCAATATTCAATACTCAATTTTCAATTTTCAAAAAATATTCAAATATCAATATCCAAACAACGAATTCAGGTTTGATTATTGAATATTGTTCATTTTTTGAAAATTGGACGGTTGAATATTGAATATTCGCATTTCAATTGTATCATTTCCAAATTATCAGTCAAGCCCCGCGAGTGATAATCCCGCAGTAGAGGCGGGACAAGTCCCCGCATCCCGCGTCAGCTTTTGGGAAGTCAATCCTCAACAAATTCGCGTTTTCGCATTCCTATCGCCCGCATAATAAAAAACCGCCTCTCGGCTTCGTTTATTATTGTTAAAACTTTAAAGATGATATTGTGGAGGGGAGCAACTATATTGCCTACCCTCCACTCTATTAAGCAGAAATCCATACACAGCGCCATCCCGACGCTCATCCAGCAATCATCTTGCCTCCATAAAATCATCCGGAGCAACCAGCTCCTAATCTATGGAAGATCTCTCGTAGACCGTACAGCGCCCAACAAGGCTTCTGCCATAAATGGCATCCATACAGAAAGCTATTACTCTCATATATCCATCTCACCTAATCCCGCATCAACTCATCTCTCTTTGTCGCCGGCCATCGCTGTAGCAAGCACAACCGGCATTTCATCACACCCGCAGAATTGGCAACCAGAGGTCATTGATCCTCTCATGGTATCAAACCCTCCTTTGCTCGATGATGCCGCTTCCGCAAGTTCTCGCTTCCATCGTCTGCGATACAAAAAGTTTACCCTGGTGACAACCATGTACTCCGCCACCAGTAGTTACGCTACATAACATACTCTCACCTTTCGATAGAGATATTTATCCATTCTTCTCATCTTTCCGCATCACCATAATTTGCGGAAAGTTGCTCCGGCGATGGCGATACTGTTGCAGGAATACTGTTGCGGGAGCGGATCACAGACTTTTTCCAAAATCCGCGCTCCGCTCCCGCAAAGCAAATGTTAAAGAACTATTTTTAACTTTTAAACTTTTTATCTTTTCTCGCTTTCCCGCTCTTCTTACTTTTCCAGCTTGTTAAAATATTAATACCAAACTCCCGCCTTTTTGTAAAGCCTTTTTATCCCCACTTATCCCCAACCCCAATTTTACAATGAATTTGTATAAAAAAAGAAGAGCCGAAGCCCTCACATAGGAACATGATGTTGTTCAGCTCGATTAAACAGTATTCTGTTACAATAAGGACCAACAATTTCCACCAGCAAGATTATGTCGTTATGCTCCAATAAATTTTGTTCGTCATAATCCAGCCCACGTGCTTTTTCCGCCATGCCAACCAGTAGATCAAGCTTATCCGTGTCGAAGCCGACCAGCTTGTCAAAGAGAGCACTACGAGACGACGCCCCAAGAAGCTCTTTTCTGATATAACCCAAGAACTCAAGCGTCACGCCCAAATATTTTAACGTTGCCTTATCATCCGTAATAATTCCTCCCAGATTCAACATTTTGATATTATCAAAAATTTAATTAATTGCAAGAGAAAAGCCAAAAATCCGCCAAAAAGCGGATTTTTGCAAAAAGCATAAACCTATCGTCATTTAAGATAATTTTTTTGTATGCGGAAAATTTCCTTTGCGATTTCGGAAAGCGAGCGGAGTTTTATGCCGTATTTTGGCCCCAAATCAACCCCGGCGCGATCTTTTGCGTCGGCTAAATACATTTCTGAAACCAATTTATTGATAATTTCGGGCATTTTTGGCGTCGGGCTGCAAAACTTTTTCCAATCTTTTTCGTTCCTTTCTTCGGCAATTCTTTTCGCGGCATCAACCTCTTTTTTCCATCCCTGCGCCACATACCAGTTGCGGATGAATTGTTTGCTTACATCCACAAAATTACCGCCGCCCGCATCCATCATAAAGCGATCTTCGTCAAGCGTTCCCAATACATCGACAACAATAAAATCACCCGCGCCATTTTTGGCAATTTCAATTTTTCCATCGTAATGAATTAACCCGATTTTTTCTGAATGATCGGTAATAATATCGCATACCTTGCGCGCCAAATCTTCAAGCTTGTCCATCTCGCTTCCATTAAGCCCGGCCAATACCATAGCTTCTTCTCGCGATAATGCGCGATCGGTTTCTTCAAGTTTTGTTGAATAGCTGATTTTTACCCGCGGCAGTCTTTTGTTCGGTTCGGGCATCTGGTCATAGCCAAGTTCCTGATAAGTTCTTTTGCCTTCCTTTATTTTTCTTAAATCCGAACTCGCCGGATGCGTGTATATTCTAAAAATTATTTCGATTGGCAACAGATAATTTACCGTGCCCGGATTAACATTCACATACGTCGTTGGCACATTAACCAAACCGACTTTGATTTTCGCCGCGCCTTCATTTCCCACATAATGGCTTTTAATTCCCGCAACGTTTAAAAGTTCAAAATATCGTCCTACCACCGCGGACATCGCTTCACTTTTCCCCGGAATCGGGTCATCCAAAAACCGGCCCCAGTCAAAAACCGAAAAATAATCCGTGAATTCGAAAACTCCGCTTCCCGCTTGATTGGCGGTTGGTTCGTTATAAACAAAAATGTTTTTTGATGAACCTTCGATTTTTTTTATTGGTTCCATTTTTTCCATTTATTGATTATTTGCCGCGTTTTTTCGCACGAGTGCCCAATATATGATTCGTATTGTAAATTATCTTTAATTTCTTGCGTGGAAAAATATTTCAAAATCTTTTGATCGGACACAAGAATATCTTCCAAGCGGCAATTTAATTCGGTGGCTTTAAACGAGCTTTGCCGCAAAATCTCGTGCGCGGTTTGCCGACCCATACCTTTTTGAACAAGCCGCATTATCATCGCCTCGGCCATTATCGCGCCTTTGGTAAACGAAAGATTTTGGGACATATTCTCCGGAAATACCGCTATGTCTTGCAGAATTTTGTTCATTCGTATCAATACGTCATCGGCCAAAATAAAAACCGTGGGCAAAATCGATCGCTCGGCGGACGAATTGGTTAAATCCCTCTCATGTTCAAGCGCGATATTTTCCAGCGTCGGCGCCACGCAAGATCTAATTACCCGTGCATTGCCGCAAATATTTTCCGAATTTATCGGATTTTTTTTCTGCGCCATCGTTGACGACCCGACTTGATTTTTTCCAAAAGGCTCGGATATTTCGGCGATTTCGGTTCTTTGGAGATTTCTGATCTCTTTTGCAATTTGTTCAATTGTGGAGGCTAAAATCGCAATATCGCAAACAATGCGGGCAAGGTTTTCACGCGCTACAACTTGAGTGCTGATATCGGCCGCTTCAATCCCGAGTTTGGCCATAATTTTTTGTTCCAATTCTTGGCCTAATCCGTATATTTTCTGCGCCGCGTAATTGCCCACGGCACCGGAAAACTTACCGCAGATATATTTCCGATCATTCTTGATTCTTTCTAAATCATCACCGATTTTATCGGCATAGTTCGCAAATTTAAAACCGAATGTGATTGGAATCGCATGCTGGCCGTGAGTACGCCCCACTTGTGTCAAATTCTCGTATTTTCCGGCAACCGCCAAAGCGTTTTTCAACAATTCTTTTCCTTTTTCAAACAAAACCGCCATGGCATCTTTAATTTGCAATGCCTGTGCCATGTCAACAATGTCATAGCTAGTAGCGGTCAAATGAACATATTTCCCTGCTTCCCCGCTTACTTCAGACAATGCCTTAACCAGCGCCATAATATCGTGCCGAGTTTCTTCCTCAATTTGCTTAACCCTTTCGAGTTTCACAAATTGAGTGTTTGCTTTTTTGCTTATTTCTCCGGCCGTTTCCTTCGGTATCTGGCCAAGTTCGGCCAACGACTCAACAAGCGCGGCCTCAACTTTTAATTGAAGTTCAAGCCGATTTTCCTCATCGAATATCGCCCGTATTTTGTCGGAACCATATCTTGTTTCAATCGGATGTATCATTTTATTTTTTTGATTCCAGATATTTTTCGTATCCGCAATTTTCAAGTTTTTTCGCTTTTTCCTCGACTTGCGTTTTTAATTTTCCTTTATATTGCAATATTTTTTCCTGAATAGCGGGATATTTAACTCCGAGTATTTGCGCCGCCAATATGCCGGCATTTTTCGCTCCGTTGATGGCCACCGTCGCCACAGGAATCCCCGCCGGCATTTGCGCAATTGACAATAACGAATCCAATCCGGCAACACTTTTACCCAAAATCGGCACGCCGATAACCGGCAAAGTTGTTAGCGCGGCTACCATCCCCGGGGCATGCGCCGCGCCGCCGGCGCCGGAAATAATAACTTCTATCCCTCGCTTGTCTGCGTTTCGCGCGTAATCAAACATTCTCTGCGGCGTGCGATGGGCCGAGATAATCGTCATTTCATATTCAACACCAAAATCCTGTAATATCTTGGCCGCCTCTTTCATAATCTCAAGATCGGAATCGCTTCCCATCAAAATTGCCGCTTTTGGATTATTATTCATTTTAAAATTTGATATTAAAATTCTTAACCTCATCTTACCAAAAAGACACCGCCCGTCAACTTTTTATTGTCGGTTGTCAGGTTACCTCAGCATTCCACAGAATATAGTAACCGTTAATACTTATTTTAGTACTTATTTTAATACTTACTGCAGTAAGTATTAAAATATAAACGGGCGCATATACCGCCAGCCGTCCATAACCGATTAACGAACGTTCCAACATTCTTGAGAATATGAGAATGTTCGTTATTGGATAATGTCCATATATT
>CAZFZI010000038.1:2127-6659 GCA_964523275.1 uncultured Candidatus Saccharibacteria bacterium | reverse complement strand
TTTGGGGCGCATATATTTAAATCGTGTTTATGTATATACATTCATTCATTCGCGCATTCGTGCGACATTAGCGATGGTAATCCTTCGCCGGAGATGGAAATTCAGCGATCTCTTTGTTGAGGTTTTACCTCAAACGCAAATTCCCGAGGTCAAACCTCCGCAAATTCTCCCCCAAGGATTACTAGCGGTATTTTGCCAGCAGTCCGGCGGTTGCCAGAGTGTGCCCGGAAATCGCGGCGTTAAACTGCTCAATGGACGCGCCTTCGTTTAGATATAATTCGGTATCCAGCGCGTAGAGCGTGAAAATATAGCGGTGCGTGCCGCTTGGCGGGCACGGCCCGACATAACGGGTTTTGCCGTCAGTGGTCTTTCCCTGGCGCGCGCCTTCGGGAACTTCGCCAATATCAATGCGGCCAATCTTGGGACTGATGTTAAACATTATCCAATGAACAAAAATTCCGCCAGGCGCGTCCGGATCGCGCAAAACCAGCGCCAAAGTTTTGGTTTGTGATGGAACATCGGCAATATCCAGCGGCGGGCTTACATTCTGGCCGTCGCAAGTGTGCGCCCCGGGAAATCCGTCATTATTGCTGAACAACGAACTGGTGAGCTTCATATCGTTTTGTTGATTATTGTTCTGATATTGTAGCACAAAATGAAGCAATCCCGCGATCACGGCAACAATCAACAAGACCGCAAAAAAAATCCCGCGGGCAACAAAAAATTTCCTCATAATTTTTTGAAAATTACCCAAAATCACAAAAGCAGGCGGGCAAGGCGCATCTCTTCGTAACTGGCGGCGCCATCCATCAATTCCATCGCCGGACTGAGCGGATAACCGCCGTCTTCATTGCGGCATTTTTTCAATGCGGCAGTAGCGGCGGCCAATTTGGCAGGCAAAACATTTTTGGCCAAACTTGAAAAATCAAATTCGGCGTCTTTGACCTTGATCTTTTCACAATGGCCAAGAATCGTGCCCATGGTGAGTTTCCTAATTCGCGCAATCTCTTCCAAGGGCAATCCTTTTTGCACCAACTCGCGCGTAACAGAGGCCGTTTCCGGTTTTTTTCCGGTTTTAACCGGCGCAAATTGCCGCGGCGACAACGGCTTGGCCGTCAAATCGCATGCGTGCGCCGCCGATTCTTTTTTCAGCTTTTCATCAAACTCCAACACCTCCTCATTAACCCGCAAAGCAATTTCATTGAATCCCGCCAGCGACAATCCCGCCAGCGAACGCACGCGCGACAACGCCACATATCCCATGCCGAGCTCAAATGATTGCCGCAAATCAACCTCAGCGGCATCCAAGCTCATTCCCTGGCTTTTATGCACCGTTATCGCCCACGCCAAACGCAACGGATATTGGTTGATTTCGGCTTTGATATTTCCCTCTTCGGCAATATGCCAACTGGCCGGACCAACATCAATCAAAACCCCGGCCATGGTGCGCACCAAAATCCGGCTCTCGTCCAAATCATGAACCGCCCCCAATGTGCCATTTACATAGCCTTCCTCAAAATTATTTTTCACAAACATCACTCGCGCTCCAACTTTCAAACGCAACACCGGCGGCGCCAAGCATCCTTTCTGTAATTTTTCCGCCAGCGCCAAAGGACCGATCAATTCCATCTTATAAACAAATTCCTTGCCGGCAATCTTTCGCAACTCCGAATTGTTTTCAATCTCCACATCAACATTATGAGTATAGAGCTTGGCGGGAACAACCGGCATATCAATCGGCGCGGCAATTCGCTTTTCCAAACTCTTCCGGACATCACCGTCAACAGCATTGCTCCTGATGGCATTCAAAATCCGCAAAAATTCCGTGCCTCCCTGGCGGTGCTGTTCGTCCAAATAACAAATTTTCAAGCCAAGATCGCGCCACGCTCGCGACTGATAGGCAAACCCGGAAGAGCAATCGTCTTCATTTTGATCAAAATCCAAACTCGTTTGCGATTTGCTTTTTTTTTGCCGATTTTTTTGGGAAACAGCTCGTTTGATCGGCGGCAACTGGAAAAAATCGCCGCACAACACCACCTGAACTCCGCCGAACGGCATATCAATCTGCTTGAACGCGCGAAACAACTGATCGGCCAAATCCAGCTGGGGAGCCGCCAGCATTGAGATTTCATCAATAATCAAAACGCTGGTGCGCAAAAACCGGCGGCGCAGATATCCCCGTTTGACCAGATCTTTTATGTCTCGCGCGTCAAGCCAATCGTGCACCCCCATTCCCGTCCACGAATGGATAGTGATGCCGTTCAAATGCGTTGCGGCGATGCCCGTGGAAGCGGTTACCGCCGCGCTCACGCCGCCGGCTTTCAACCAATTGATATAGCGGTTCAAAATAAAAGTTTTGCCACTACCCGCCGGCCCGGTGATAAACGCGTTTTTGCCGGATTTTAGAATTTCCAGCGCCTGTTCCTGTGTCATTTTTTATATCTGATTTTATGCTTTACGCTTTTATTCTATATCGCTCCCCTCCATCTCACAACCCACTCGCAAAAATTTGACAAAATTCCAAAATCATTTATTTTAATAACAGTTCAAAAAAGAGGAGCTGACGAAATGACAACAACAAAAGGTGATTGGATAGGCATTGCTGTTTTTGTTTGCGCCTTTGTATTCTTAATTGGTGTCGCGGTCACAACGCCGATTCAAGAAACAGAAATGGCGCTTGACCAAACAATACCACAATTACTCCACGAAATGGATATTCCTCTATACAACGTAGAGCTAACCAACCATATGCAAGCATTTGCGGCAAGAGCGATTGCCAGCCCTGAAGGAAGCTTCTTCGACAACAACGAGTTCGCGCAATTTATCATTGATAATCCACTGACAACCCAAGTCTTTTATTACGACATCAGCGAAAATTCAGAAGGATTTCTTCCCGAACAGAAACTGACGAGAGTATACTGGATAATGGGTTCTGCTGGAATTCCGTATGTTACCGAAACATACAAACCGACCGCGCCGACTACGCCTTATCTGGATCGAAGCTGGGAAGTTGCCGATATTACCTCGGAAACGGTAATTTTTGCAGAAACGCGTTGCGGTTTTTCCTATATTATAGGATGTTTTTTCCTCTCCGCGATAATATGCTTTTTCGTGGCATGGGTATTTGACATTGCATCAGAAACCAAACGTATCGGTTGTTCGCGTTGAACAACCTCTTTTTTTATTTTCTTCGGTTGTCTTGCGTTTTTGCAAAAGTTTGGTAAATTAAGAATATAAATATGAAGATTTAATTATGAAAAAAATAAGCGAGAAAGAGAAAGAGAAAATAATGGAATTGCGCGCACGATTTCCCAAGAAAATTAATGTATCCATCCACCCGTGTGAGGATGGATATTTTGCGGCAACCATCAATGATTTTGAAGGGTGCCACACTCAAGGCAAAACTTTTTCCGAGTTAATTAAAATGATAAACGATTGCCTCTATACATGTTTTGATATTCCTTTAAAATATCTGTCTTACATGCCGGTTTATTTGCCATCTCTATCAGTTGCGGCAAAATTGGATTTTCCCCAAGTTTTAGAAAGCGCAAGAATAGACGCAAACTTTAAAATTACAAACAGCCGAAATGAAAAGGTTGCGGTGTAGAATCAAGGACTGCTCCAACGCCGATTTGGTTAAATTGGCGCGCAAATGCGGATTTAAAATTTTGCAGGGAGGAAGCCATACTAAGGTGGAATTGACTAACGGAAGAAGGATCTCAACCATTCCGCGCCACAATTACATCAACGCCTATACTGCAAAACAGATTGTTAATGATTTTAATCGTTTTGGTGCCAATATAGAAATTTGCTAAAATTATAAAAGTAATAAAAAAATAATAAAAATATGAAAAAAGGCATATTGATATTGATAGTTGTTTTGGTCCTCGGCATTGCGGCATTTATGATGTTTAATAAGCCGCAACAAGAAAAGGGCGGAGAACAGCCGGCAAGCAACCTATCGCCGTTAAACGCCCCGTATCTGGTGGAAACCGACATCATCACCCTGGAAAACGGAAAAGCCGAAGGCATTAATCCCTATGGCGCGCAGAAAATGACCACCGAAATTATCGGAGATCCTGTTTCCGGCGACCTCAATTCGGACGGCCAAAACGATTGGGCAGTGGTTATCAAACAACAAACCGAAAACGATCCCGGTATTTATTATTACGCGGCCATCGCCTTGGTGGATGAAGCGCAAAATCTGATCGTGGGCTCAAATGCCGTACCCTTGGGAGAGGGCGTGAAAATTGAAAACATATCCATCGTCAACCAGGCGGTGCGGATAAATTATCTGGAAAGAAAGATTGACGGCGATGAGGTGGAATCCGAACCCACCGTGCCGGTTTCAAAAAGCTACATTATTGACGGCGCGATGCTAAAAGAACTCACGCAAAAACGCGCCAACGCCCAGGCCGAAGCCGCCTGCACCGACAACCGCGGCGAATGGAACATGGACACGCAAGAGTGCTCGGGCATCAGCCGGGAAATGTGCGGACAATTCGGCGGCGAATTCTCAAACGACCTCTGCG
>CAZFZI010000038.1:0-2027 GCA_964523275.1 uncultured Candidatus Saccharibacteria bacterium | reverse complement strand
AACTATTGATCTCGTTTCGGCCGTTCCAAAAAATCATCAGCACCGTCCAAAGCGCGAACGGAAAAAACACCAGCGCCAAGCCGCCATAAAACAAATAGCGGCGTTTTATTTTCAAAAAAATACCGGCCATGCAAAAAACGAATATCCCCGCCGGCGCCGCCCACCAAACCGGATTGAAAAACAAAACCCACGCCAAAAGCGCAACAAAAAAACCAAGAGCAAAATCAGCGGTTTTGAACCACTTTTTGTTTTTATAGACATCAAAATCAAATCTTTTAACCGGAATCCCATACATATACAAAAGCATAAAACGAAAAGGGCGAAGTGTAAAATGAATTATCTCTGGCAAGACGGACAATGGAAAGTGCCTCTTCCGGCCTGATTTTGCCGCAAAATTTTTCCGCCGCAATCCGGACATTTTTGCCCTTCGCGCTGGTAAACCAAAAAATGTTCCTGATAGCGCCCCGAACTGCCGTCAAGCTGGCGATACCATTCGTCTTTGCCCGAAGAACCTTTGCATTCAATGGCCTTTTCCAAAATCCGCAAAATTGCTTCGTAGAGACGTTTTGTTTCTTCGGGCTTTAGCGAATTTGCCGGCCGGAACGGATCCACGCGCGCGGCAAACAGCGCTTCATTGGCATAGATATTGCCGATGCCGCCAACCTTTGCTTGGTCCATCAAAACCAATTTCACCGCCCGGCGCGGTTTTGACAAAACATCGGCAAAATTTTCCAACGTGAAATTTTTGCAAAACGGCTCAATCGCGCCGCTTTCTTCCTCCCTGAAATCTTTAACAATTTTTATCCAGCCGAATTTACGGGAATCACAAAACAGCAAGCGCGAACCATCGGCAAAATAAAAAATAACCCGGACAAAGCGCGCTTCCGAATTATCGCCGGAAGCGCGGTAAAAAAATTGGCCATTCAATTTGAAATGCGCCAAAATCGCCGCGCCGTTGTCCAATAATATCCGCAGAACTTTGGCAACGCGGCCAACGCCAATAATCTTTTGTCCGATAATAATTTTGGCATCGCCGGAAAACATATTCGGCTCCAAAACTTCTATTTCGGCAATTGTTTTGCCAACAATAATTTCGGCCAATTGCCTCCTGATTGTTTCAACTTCGGGTAATTCAGGCATATCTTAAAATTTAAAAATTTCCAATTTCAACGCCGGAGGCGCACCCGCCCCTGGCGGGCAATGACAAACAAAATTCAAAATAACAGAATTTAAAAATTGGACATTTTGTCATTTGGTCATTTATTGGTAATTGGTAATTGGTAATTGGAAATTTGGTCATTTTCTTAAAATCAGTCCCATGAATCACGGCCGTCGCCGGTGATGGGAATGGCATCACCCAAGTAACGGGGGCGGGCGGAAAAAACAACATCCCCAAAAGCTTTAACGCGCGCGGCATTTTCGCGCAAAGCATTGTAAAAACCCAGATTATAGGTTCGCAAATCCGCCTTAATGCCGCTTGCCTCAATACCGATTTCCCGCGCCAAATAAAGCGTGCGGGGCAAATGAAATTCCTGCGTGGCAACAATTATTGATTCAACCTGGAAAATATGCTTGGCACGGTAAATGCTATCATAAGTGTCAAACCCCGCATAATCAACAAACAAATCGTCGCCAGGTATTCCATTCTCTAAAAAGAATTTTTTGGCGATGTTAACCTCGTCATAATCGCCGCGGCTATGATCCCCGCTGATTAGTATTTTTTTGGCAATTCCTTTGCGATAAACTTCAAGCGCAACCTGCGCGCGATCATGAAAAACCGCGCTCATCCGGCCGTCGCGGTAAACCGCCGCGCCCGGCACCAAAACCGCGTCCGCCGACGGCAAAGCATCAATCTCAGAATAAATGCCTTGCGATCCGGCGCGCAAAACATAAACGTCCGCCAAACCCGCGACAGCAAAAACCACGCAAAACATTATTGCGCCGATTCTTATCAATTTCTGAAAAGCGTTGTTCATTACCCCCAACTTACCAGATATCGCGCTTTTTGCCAAAAAAAGAAAACAAAA
>CAZFZI010000037.1:0-6738 GCA_964523275.1 uncultured Candidatus Saccharibacteria bacterium | reverse complement strand
CCTCCGTTGGGTCTCCACAAATAAGTAAATAATATGTATTTTAATCCTCGGCAATCATAAAAAGTAAAATTTCCATCATCAGCAATAAAGCCAATATCTTTTCTGGCAATATATGTTTCTGGGCACGTATCGCAACGCTTTCCGTTCGGATTTGGTTCATCAGGAAACATTGAATCAATAATATCTTTTTTGTAACCTTCCCAATCCTCGGCTTCACCTTCAAGTTGAGATAGTTTGCCTACTTCGCCTTGCGCTTCCTGGCCGTTTTGGTTGTTTTGCACAACTTCCGGCACAGGATTTGGCACGATTTGGGTTTGGTAGATATAAGCTCCGGCGCCAGCCAACCCCGCGGCAAGAACAATCAAAAAAATTATTAAAATATTTTATTTCATGGTTTTTATTTTTTATAATCGGACAAAAGCCATTTCCAAAGGGAAATTTTTGTGATTTTCTTGCCATCGGCTTCTTCTTGCCCCTCTTCATCATCAGTAATAATCAATAAATTATTGCATTTTAATTCTTCACTGGCGCAAACCAGCGCTTTTATTTCTCTTTCTTTTGTTTTGGGGCTGTTTAGATTATGGCAAACCTGAATAAGCTGTGTTATTTTGTTCTGTTCTTTCAAAGCAAAATCCACTTCTTTGCCGGAATAATCGCTCCAATAAAAACCTTCCAAATTATCTTGCCAATAGCTTTTCCGCCTTTTTAAATCAATTGCCACCGCGTTTTCCATGATTCTGCCAAGATTATCCGAAAAATTAACCGTGACTGAATTAATCATTCCGGTATCGACTCCGTAAACTTTTTTGGAAGTGATATATCTTTGTTTCAGTTTATACGAAAATTTTTCAAAAATAAAAATCAAAAAGACCGAACTCAAATAATCAATGTAATTCTTGACCGTATGCATATCTTTAACTGAAAAAATATGACCCAGTTTGCGATAGTTTAAATCGCCGGAAAAATTAGAGATAACATAATTGGCCATTTCACGGAATGTCTCTTTATTTTTAACGCCGTATCGCAGCAAAATGTCTTTGGCAATAATATCTTCATAGGTTTTATTGGCAATGGCCGCACCAAATTTAAAAGTTTCCGGAAACCCCCCATTTTTAAGATATTCAGCCAAATATTTTTTGATTTGCGAAATTTTTTTTGTTGAATAAAAATCATTCTCTTTAATTTCAACACTTTTAAAATCCAAAAATTCGCGAAAAGAAAACGGATATAAAACAAATTCAAGATAGCGCCCGGTTAAATGCGTTGCTAATTCTCCCGATAATAGATTGGCGTTTGATCCGGTAATAATTATTTTTTTGGTTCGCCGCAAGCGATTGGCAAACAACTCCCATCCGGAAACATTCTGTATCTCGTCAAAAATAAAATACTCGATGCCTTGCCCGTAAAGCTCGTAGAACGCTTGCAAGGCAACATCAAAATCTTTGGCACAAAATCCGGCCAGCCGTTCGTCGTCAAAATTCAAATAGCCGCTTTTCTTGTCTCTTAAAAGAAGAGTGGCCAGCGTCGATTTGCCGCTTCGCCTCGGACCGGTAATCAAAAGAATATTGGGACTGGCCAAAAATTTTTGCAATTGCGCAAAATCTATTTCTCGCTTTACTATATTTTCGCGCCGGTAAAGCTCGTCTATTTCTTCTTTCTGGCTAATGATAATTTTTTTGATCGTTTCGATCTCCATATTGGTATCCACACATTTTATATTAAAATATGTAGTTAGTATTCACATATTTTATATTTACTATAATCGCCGAATTTTGTCAATCATCCCCGCATCTCTTACAAAAAATCAATATCACCACGGACACCCAACCAAAATTATTATTTTTCTTTTTCTTCCTGCCCATAATTTTGGTCTAATTCCACAAAATCTTTGTACGTATTTGAATACATATTCAAATACATACAAATGTTGATTCAATTGTTTTTATTGTTTCGTCTTTTTGCTGATTGTCAATTTCACACTGCTGATAAGCCGGCTCATCAGACGACCCATAAACTCCGCAATGGGTATATCTCACCACAAACTTTAAAGCAAAGCAGCTGTCGCCCGATAATCCGACATATTCGTAATTTCTGTATGTGCTTCCCGCCGCGCCATCGTCAAATTGGCAGCGCCAATAAATGTTATCCTGGCTTGATATTTTTTCGCCCGAATACGGTGCCACGCATGGCAACGTTTGGCCAAAATTTGCCGCATCATAATTTTGGACAGCAACAATTTCAATATTATCCTGCCACAAAAAATCATTCGGATATCTAAATTCAAACCCATATTCCTTATTCCGGTATGTTTGCCAATCCACGGTTTCGTCTTCGGATTGGATTTGTTCTTCGGGTTCGGTTTGTGTTGTCACGGACGGCTCTGCTTGTTTCGCAATTTTTTGATTATTTCGTACCACCGTAATCGGCACGGGTTCTTGCGCGATTTGGGCAACATATATCCAAACACCAATGCTGGCCAGAATAACCGCGATGAAAATTAAAACGGGCAGTAATATCGTGCTTTGTTCCATAAATTGGCTTTGTTCACTTTCCAAGTTTATTTTACCAAATATAAACATCAAAAAACAGGGACTCCCCTGCTTTTGAAAAATCTTCGTTAAATTGGAATTTGTTGATAATTGACCTCAAACGCAAATTCTCGAGGTCAAACCTCCGCAAATTCAATCGCTAATTACCGATGATCTTGACGGAGTCAATAATTTTTCTCACTTCGCCATCCGCAACGGCATTGGCGCCATAGCCGGCGAAAACATAGGCAAAATATCCCGAATCGGTTTCAAAAACATAGAGCGGTCCGGGGCAAGCGCCGTTTAGCGCCAAAGTGGGCGCGTCGCTTTCCACTTGAAATATCTTTTTGGAATCCAATTCAACTTCGCTCACCAGCGGCGAAATGGAAAAGTCTCTAACCATCATAAAATCTTCATAAAACTGCAACAACAATCCCTGCCCCTGCCCGTTAACCGGTTTTTTGGCAACCAAAACGCGAACATCAACGCAATCCGAACCGCATTGGTTTTTTGCGCCGCATTTTTTATTATTCAATTCCGCGCTGATAATCCCCGGCGCATAACGGTCATAATTCACATCAGCCGTCCATCCGGCCGGATAATCAATTGACAATCCGTAAATATCTTCGTTGAAATTTTTCCATTTGGACCAATCATCCGAAGCTTGAGTTTGCGCTTGCTTGGCCAGCAAAAAAACCGCGCAAAAAACCAATCCCAAAAAAACCGCGCCGGCAATCAAAGTTTTCTTGCGGCAATCGCGTCGCGAACAATTATTTTGGAACATATTTTTCATAATAAACATTCTACCATAAATAATCCGTTTAGTTAAACAAAAAACGGGCTACGCCCGCCTTCATAATCGCGCTTTTTTGTTTTTTGTATTTCCAAGAACAAGCAATCATTTGCCCCCGCAACATTATTGCAACGCGTCTTTGACCAATTTCCCCACCAAGCCGCTGTCGGCTTTTCCTTTTACTTTTGGCATCAACACCCCCATCACCTTGCCCATATCTTTCACGCTTTGCGCGCCGGTTTGCGATATCGCTTCACTAACCATTTTTTTAATTTCATCTTCGCCCAATTGCTCGGGCAGATAACGCAGCAAAATCTCAATCTCTTTTTTGGCGCTTTGCGCCAAATCATCGCGGCCGCCTTTTTCAAAAAGCGCCAAAGAGTCGCGCATTTTTTTGATCTCAACACTGATAACATCAATCGTTTCTTCTTCGGCGAGTTTCCCGTCCAAGCTGGATTTTTCTCCTTTCGCTATCTGATACTGTTTTTCCTTTTCCTTGTTGAGCAAAGCGGCCTTAAGCATTTTCAAAACCGAAACCTCGCTGGTCCGGCTTTCTTTGAAAGCTTGCTTGTAGTCATCATTGATTTTATCTTTCAACATAATTAAACCGCGAGGACGAATGTTGATTCGCCCCCACAAATTAAAAACTAAACTTTGCGCATTTTTTTGATGAGATCGTATTTTTTCTTGGTCTCAATTTTGCGCAACGCGGATTCTTTTTGCATGTTAACCGATTTTGTCCTCTTGGCAAACTGCCGTCTGCGTTTTTCAAGCAAAATCCCGCTTTGCTGAATCGCTTTTTGAAAGCGCCGCATCATCGCCTGCGCGTTTTCTCTTTGTTTTCTTCTAATTTCCAAAGCCATATTGATAGCGTAAAGTTTAAAGCGAAAAGCGTAAAACATTGATTTGATTTTTTGCGCCTTTCGCTTTTGACTTTTTTATATTTTACTTTAAGTTTTTCGCTTTTAGTTTTAATTTTTCTTATCCGGTGGCAAAAGGAAGCTCCTGCCCGCCGACCAAATGGATATGCAGATGATCCACCGATTGCCCTGAATCCTTGCCAAAATTAACAATCAAGCGATAACCGGATTCATCCACATTTTTGGCTCTGGCAATTTCGGGCGCCGCCAGCATCATTTGCGCCAAATATTGGCCGTCTTCCGCTTTCGCCTCTTGAATATTGGCAATATGCTTTTTAGGAATGATTAAGATATGCACCGGATGCACCGGCTTGATATTCTCAAACGCCAAGACATGATCGTTTTCCCAAACAACCTTGGCCGGAATTTCCTTGCTAATAATTTTGCAAAAGACACAATTCATAGAATAGCTTAATTTAACTTAACAGTCAACCTTGACAACATTATAAAAAATAATGTTTAAGATTAAATATTTATTTTCTGAATCTTTTTTTTATTTCGGCAATCGCGGTATCAAGATCCAAAATTTCCTGCTTGCCCGATTCCATATCGCGCAAAATAACCGTGTTTTCAATGGCCTCTTTTTGTCCCAGAAGCAAAGCGTAGCGCGCGCCGTATTTGTCGGCAATCCTCAACTGCGACTTGAGCGAATCCCGGTCAAACGATTCGCCGGCCGAAATACCCGCCCGGCGCAAATCATCAAACAACTTCAAGCATTTCTTCCTTCCCAAATTACCCAATTGCGCCAAAAAAACTTTCACTTTCTTTTCTTTGCCAACCTTAATACCGGCGGCTTTCATCGCCAGAACAACACGATCAACCCCCAAACCTCCTCCCATCGCCGGTGTTTCCTTGCCGCCCATCATTTTGATCAGCGCGTCATACCGGCCGCCGCCGCCCAGCGCCGTTTGCCCCTTGCCACCATCTTCTTCCTGATACATCTCAAAAACCGTGCGAGTGTAATAATCCAAGCCGCGCACCAAATAAGGATTCAGGCGATAAGGCAAGCCGATTTCTTCCAGATAGTCCATCACCTCCTTACAGTGTTTTTTGCATTCTTCACAAAGATAATCAACCATCTGCGGCGCTTGCGCTCTTACAGTTTGGCACTTCTCTTCCTTGCAATCCAAGACCCTCAACGGGTTTTCTTTAACGCGACGCTTGCAATCCGCGCAAAGCGCGCCGGTGCGATTGCGCAAATAACTCGCCAGCGCTTTGCGATATTGCGGCCGGCAAAGCGCATCGCCGATACTGTTAACTTCAATAATAATATTCTCCAGCCCCAATTCCTTCAAAATATTGAAGTAAATTTGGATAATTTGCGCGTCAACAATCGCGCCCCCCTGCCCGATGGCCTCAAACCCCAATTGCCAAAATTGCCGATAACGCCCCGCTTGCGGTTTTTCGTAACGAAAATAAGGCCCCCAATACCAGAGCTTGACCGGCTGAGGCCAATTAGCCATACCATGTTGCAAATAGGATCTCACAATCGCAGGCGTTCCTTCCGGCCGCAACGCTAAGTTATCGCCGCCCTTGGTTTTGAAAACATACATCTGCTTTTGCACAATATCCGTGGTAGCGCCGGTGCCTTTGGCAAAAAGTTCGCTTTCTTCCAAAATCGGCGTTTCAATCCGTTCAAATCCGTAAAACGCCGCAATCTCCTTTGAGATTTCGTAAACTTTTTCGTAATATTTTTGATCGTCAGGCAAGATGTCGTGCGCGCCGGTGACGGTTTGGAATTTGGGCCTCATAAGATTTCAAAATCAAAATTTTAAATTCAATAATAAACAAAATCAAAATTTTAAATCATAAATTAAAATAAATATTACGAATTCTGTTTTAAAATTTGATTTTTATGTTTATAATTTTGTTTGAAATTTATAATTTATAATTGAATTTTGTATTTTTCAATAGTTTGGTGCTTCCACGCGTGTAATCTCATTAAGCGGCCATAAGCGCATCTCCACCCGGCCGATAATGTTTTTCTGCGGCAGTTCGCCCCAATCCTGGGAATCCGAAGAATATGGCCGATTATCGCCCAACACAAAGTATTCTCCTTGCAACAACACATCCGGCGCCATATCCGGCGCCTTTAGAACGGCGGGAATATATGTTTCATTCAAAACCTCAGCTACCCCATCGGCACCGGTGATAATCACTTGACCGTCTTTTATTTCCACGGTTTCCCCCGGCAAACCGATAACCCTCTTGATAAATCGTTTGGAAACATCAAGCGGATATTTAAAAACGATCACTTCGCCTCTTTGCGGTTCCCGGAAACGATAGGATAATTCATCCACGATCAAATAATCAGCTTCATAAAAGTTCGGCTCCATTGATGATCCTTGAATCACAAACGGCTGAAACAAAAAATAACGAATCGGAATCACGATCGCCAAAGCCAAAATCACAATCTTGGCCACTTCCCAAATAAATTCTCCCGTATTTTGTAATGCTGAAGACATGTGATTTTTAGATTAATTTTAGTGGAAATATG
>CAZFZI010000036.1:0-6822 GCA_964523275.1 uncultured Candidatus Saccharibacteria bacterium | reverse complement strand
CAAACTGTTTGAACGTGAGCGGCCCCACGATCTTGGATTCCATTTCAATAAATTGTGGAATAGTAAAATTCATGGCAAAAATCAAAATCTAAAACTCAATGGTAAACAAATAATAAAATCAAAACTTACAACCAAATTTTGAAACGAGATGCGCGAATTTATTCTGGTTTAAAAATTAGCACTTTGATTTTGTTTGAAATCTATCATTTATAACTTGATTTTATATTGATATTATATCACATTTTTCTTTCTTGTCGCAAAATTTTGTTTGTCCAAAAATGGGCATAGTTTAAAGATAATTTTGTAAAAGCCATTTTACGAGTGAAATATATCTAATTTCTTTGCCGTTTACATTTTTAATTCCATCAATTTCTTGATTGATAATTGTTCCGCTCGCAGACTTTAATTCATTCATAGCTGCCAAGAGAGCATTTACTTCCCTTTCTTCGGTATTCGGATCGGTCAAATTTTGACAGACTTGATACAAGCGGTTTTCGCCGGAATTTTTAACCGCGAAATCAACTTCAAAATTTTTTTTCGTTTTGTAATAGAAAACTTCGTTTTGCCGATCGCGCTTTAATTCCGCCAAAACAATATTTTCATAAATCCAGCCCGAACTTTGTCCGGCTTTGAGCGCGATATTATTATAAAAAGCAATATCCATCGCGTAATACTTGGATGGATTGGCGATTTGTTCCCGAAAGGAGTAGGAAAAAAGCGGCACGCGAAAAAACAAAAAACTTTTTTCCATATATCGCAGATAATTTTTTATAGTTCCCGGATTTTTTAATTCCATTGCGCCGCCAAGTCGTCTCAAAGATTGTTTTTGTCCGATATTGGCGAGCAAGAGCCGTCCCATTTCATTTATTTTTTGGTGGTATTTTATGTTGTAACGGCGGACAATATCCCGCGAGATTATATCTTGAAAATATTCTTGAATTAGCTCGGGTGACTTGTCGGCAATATATTTGGGCATGCCGCCAAAACACAGGTATTCTTTTAAAATATTGTCTATCTCCATTTTTTGCTCGTGGGAATAGAGAGATTCCTTGTTAACGGGATATTGCCTGAAATGCACCAGATATTCATGGAAAGAAAGCGGATAGAGTGCAATGGGAATATTACGGCCGGTGAGCGCGGTACCCATTTCTGACGACAAAAGTGTGGCGTTTGAGCCGGTAACGTAAATTTTATATTTTTCGGTTTCTCGCAGGCGGTTAAGGAATTTTTCCCAATAGCGGATATTTTGAATTTCGTCAAAAAACAAAAATATTTCCTTGTCCTTTGTTTGCGGGTTAAGCTCGCGATGAGCTTCCATCATTGTTTCAAAATCGTCTTTTGTAAAATCTCCCAGCCGTTCGTCTTCAAAATTAACATATAGGAATCTATCATCGGTTAATGATTCACGTGATTTATAATCGTTCCAAATCAAGCGCAAAAGAGACGACTTGCCACAGCGGCGGATGCCGGTGATCAAAAAAACTTCGCTTGATTTGCGGTATTTATCGTAAAAATTTGTTAGAATATCGCGCGAAAACAGCTCTTTTTTTGCTAAAAAAGATTCTTTTTGAGCTACGATGATTGTTTTGAGCGATTCTTTGTGCATAGGCGGGTATTAAAAGTGTTTATTGCCATTATACACTATTGCACAAAAGTGTGCAATACGGATGAACACTTTTATACAAAATATACAAAATAACATATCAAATCGCAAAGCCAACTTGCAATTTGTTCGCTTCCGCCCTACTCCCACCGCAAAGGCACATCTTATATTCCGTGCCAAAATTTCCATTAGAAGAAAATATGTACGTAATCAAATCGTATTAAAACACGATTCAAATACGATTCAAGTCGTTCTATGTATATATCCAATTTAATTTTACCCCCACCTACCTGGGTTGCGCCGCCGCAATCAGGCGTTATTTTGTCCCGACCTTGACAAAATTGTCAAAATATGACATAGGATAACCAGCTGTTATACAATTTGGAGGTAAAAATATGCCGTTACTAATAGAACCGCTGATAGAGTGGATGAAGGGGCTGTCGTGGTTGTTTATCCCCCTCTTTTATGTGGCTATTTTTGTTGTAGCGCTTGCCTTGCTGTTTCTCATTTTTTGGATTTTTATTCCGGACTACCTACAATGGCCGTATGTGCGTTTGAAGGCTGAAAGGGCATTTGTGGTAGACAGAGGGAGAAATATTGATGATCCGCGCTCTGTGGATGAAAGCGGTGATGCTGCCGGTCGCAGAACGGAAGGGGTTTTTTATACGACGGTTGTTTCTCTTCCTGGCCATAAAGTGAATGAAGATGGAGAAATTGTGGAAGGAGAAGAATGTTATAGGAATTTTTTTGACAGATTGTTGAGAAAGTTTGGATTTTACTGGGTCGGCCTAACTCTGGCGTTGCGCATAATGCGCAACAAGTGGTTTGAGATTGAGGAAAAGCAGGGAGTTAAATCTCTTGTGCAAAAGCTATCGGTTGAATATGGCGTCACGCTGAGGCAGACGCCGATGGCATTTGAACTTAAGGATGCTCCGGATAAAGGTAATTTTAAATTTACCTTCATTGGAACGATCACTTGGTCTACTACCAATATCCTTAAGGCAAGAGTATCAGGGCAAGACTTTCATACTCTTGCCCGGGCGCGTCTTTGCGATGCTCTCCTTGCTTTTGTTAAGGAGAGGGAAATCTACCGCCCACCGGCTGAAAAAGGTGAGAACACCGAAGAATATATACCTCGCGGAGAAGAAAACGGCGAGTTGATGTCTAAAGATCGCATCAGGGATTTGTTTTTAAATTATTGCAGACAATCAGGAGGAGTCTTTGATGAGATCAAAAAGAAATATGGTTATACCATGGAAGATGTTACTTTTGCCGTAGTGATTCCCGATCCAAAAATCGAGGAATTCTTGGAGGCAAGGGCAAAAGCTTCCTTGACTTGGAAAGCAAATGCTGTGGCCGAAGAGGGGCAAAAGGCTGTACAAGCTATTCGGAGGGAATGGACTGGCCCATGGGGCGACTTGTTTATAGAAAAGCCTGAGCTATTTGCCAAGTATGTTGCTGACGGTATAGAAAAAAACGGTCCACCAAAAATTTGGGGGATGCCCGATATAACATCTCTTCTGCGGCAATCGGCCCCTAGTAATACCCTGCTCAATGAGGATGCTTTGAAAAAGGCGCAAATGATTTTGCAAGAAATACAGAAGGGGAAAACCAATGGAGAGGAGGTTAAATGAGGACAGCGAAGGATGATGCCGTGCGGGCGCTGTGTGACTTTGCTATCCTGCTGGAGGCAATAGCGGCATTCTTTCTAGTATGGGTTATGTCGTGGATGCCTATTTGGAAAGGGCATACGGAAGCCAATGGGATAAATGCCTTATGGCTTTTTTCGCAGGGGTTGTTTTTTGTGGGTTTGTTCTTGATTGTTTCTTATGTGACAATTGGAGCAAAAAAAAGGCGATACCCTCCCCTTTTACCCGGGCCGGTTGTTCCATCCGCGACAGTGCCCACACAACCACAGGCTCCGCCTTCGGTGGAAGCGATCCAGAAGCAGATAGAGAATCTGGAAGAAGAGGTGGAAGAATTGAAAGAGAAAGAGGGAGAAACATAGGTGCTACTTTTGTAGCCCTTTTTTTATAATTTAAACTACATATCCGGCATATTAAATGAACCAAAATCATTTCGCGTTATGGTTGAAGTTGTTGATGCTGTTGATCCGCCACTCGCAGGCGGTTTTTTGTTGAGCCATCCTTCGGTTTTTTTCGTTCCGAATATCTTGTCTTTTACTGCTTTGGATCCACCGGGCTTGAATCCCGATCCCGCGGATTCCATTTTCTTTTGGAATTCTCCGGCCAGCGCGGGAATGGCGATCAAACAAAAAGCATCGGCGGCCATCATATAAACTGCCAGGGCAATCCACTTGAATGACCATTCCATATTAAAACTGATAAGCCCCGACAGTGCTCCTGCTTCAACATCGGCATTTGGCAAATCAAATGTTGGCAAGCTGGTGAGCCCGAGGACTAATAGAAATAGCAACAGAAGGCCGCCAAACGCCCAACCCAAAAGCCAGTCTTTCCACAAATCAAAAAGTTTTTTTGCCGAAGGTATTGCGTATGATAAAATTGCCAACGGCGATATTACCGCCAATAATTGCATCATAAAAACCCTTGTTAAGAACAGAAAAGCATGAGCTGTCACAATGCCGTTTATTATCGTAAGCGTTATGATTTGTGCCAAAAATTTGGGCATTTGCGTTCCCATCGTGGTAAGAAAAATTCCCCCTGCTCCGACATTTGCAAATGTTGAGAACGCATAAAATTTGCTGAATGCGAGCAATCCACCAAGAGAAGCGCCCATAGTCAGGATACTAAACCCGACTGACGGCAACATTTGGTGAAACAACACTTCAAAAAAAATTATTTCATTTCCCTTGAGAATTCCTTTTAATAAAATATTGGAGATGTCGTTTATCATTCCCACAAATAATGGGGCGAAATGAACCAACAGAGCGGCGGCAAAAAATTTAACAATCATTTTTTGGTTGCCATAACCTTCAACCTTAAAAACATAGCCGATGGCGATGGAAATAAAAGCAATAATAAGAAAAATGTCGGCGACAGCGGTGGTGACTGTAAGTCCAGTTTGGACAAAAGGACTGTTAATGTCAATCCATGCGGCGGAATTATTAACCGCGGTTTGCAATATAAAAGTTGAGATCATAAGGGTCACCCCGCCAAAAAGCAATTGAGTGATTATGCCAAAAAAATAAGTGAATATCGGCAGCAGAAATGGCAAGGCATTCTGCGAGTTGGTTGAAGCAATATCCTCTCCAACTCCAAAGACAGCAATGGTTTTCTGCGGTAAAAACATCAAACAAAAAAGAAGCGCGCCGGCAAGCAAAAAAGGTACCGTTCGGCATTTTTTTAAAAAATGAAGCGATAAATTAATAGACGGTATGATTGTAATCATATTCTTTAACTGCAGAAATGAACTACAGAAATGAGTAAGGTTATAAAATGATTTGGATTAAAATAGATTTTTAAACCAATTGGTTAAACTGCGCGATTCGTCATAAATATTTACCACGTCTTCAATGCTCGGCTCCACGCTTAAGCTGTAAGCGCTGTTGAATTCTACAAGAGTGTCTTTTAAGCAACCACTTTTGGCGGTGGTTTTGCCGCCGGCGCACATTGCTATTTTACAGCCGCAACCGCCTACGCCGCAAGGTATTTTGTGTGCTTGATTAATGTCATTAACGGGGTTTCCATTATCATCAATATATTTTTCCGTTCCCGTTCCCGTGCGGTTTTTTGCGGCTTTAAATGCTTGGAATGAAAGAATATCCGGTATTGTTTTGCCACCTTCGGCAGGGGGGTCAAGCCAGCCGCTTTCTTGGCTTTTCACTTGTACAAATATGGATTCCCCCTTAAAGCCAATATCGCTGTAAAAACCGATAAAATCGCATCCGGCCTCTGGGCTACCAATCACTTGTATGCAAACCAGCGGATTTTCTTCGCATTCCTGGTACCACCCATCCGGGTCGCGAAAGCATTTGCAGTAGTTCTCGTCACAGTTTGAGTCATTCTTGCATTCATCACCATCAACTTTACTGCCTTGGACTACATACCTGGACGAAACGCTTACTTCTCCGGCAATGCAATCGGCGTCATTTTGTCGGCAACAGGCGTAATTTTCCGATTTGCAATTTTCATCCATACAGCATAGCGGATCACTTGCTTTTCCCGGAAGACTTTCGCAAGCAACGGCTGGATCGCATTCTGTTGCCGGCAGTCGGCAACATTCCCAGGCATACAAACCTTTAGTATTGCATGTTTTTGACGAATCGATGCTGGCGGCGCCCAGCCTCACGGATTCCATAATTTTACTTACATCCTGCAATTCGTTGAGGTTGGGGTTGATGAGGTTAAAAATTGCCCAGCTGGAAAGCAAAAGCGCCAAACCGATGACCGCGGATTTGATGCGGTCTTTGGCTTCATTTAATTTATTGGGTTCGGCAACCGAGGTGATGTATTGGACTCCGGCAATAATTAAAGCAATAAACATTGCCAATCCTCCCAACCCCACTCCCCATTCAAAAAGATATTTAACCAAATTGGGGATGTCGGTAGTTGCGTCAAGCGGCGATCCGAACGGTGATGCCGGCCATTCAATAGTTGGCGGGTGCTCTTCAAGTTCGGTCATTACGCATCTTTCTGTGGCAAAAACCGCCAATGCTCCAAAAAGCAAAAGAAAAATCAATGAGGGCAAAATAATTTTTTGAAAAAATTTCTTCGGCATTTTAAATTTCTGCTTTATTGTTTATTATAACAGATTTCAATATCATGTCGCTTTCTTCGGTATTATTTTGTGTGGTGATGTTTATGGCGTAAATTTTTTCTTTTATCGCGATAATGGCAGTGGTGTCGTTTATATTTATCGGAGTGTTGACAATGGGCGCGGTGTAGGAGAATTTTGTTTCAATAACAGAAATGGTTTGATCTCCTTTAACAATTTCCGAATGGGTGATTTTGGCGGCGATGTTTTTGGCGCGCAAATCGGCTTCAATTTTTTCCATTAGCTCTTGAGCGGTTTGTGTGTTTGATTCTTCCACGGTAAGCGAATTGATTGACGGCACCATTGATTGGCCGGCGGTCTTGTAGGTCGAAAACAGGATTTTGCCGTTGGCGCTTTCCACCGCTTGACCGCCCAAATCCATTGGCGTCCAGTCCGCGGGGTATTCAAAACTGAAAGATCCATCGGGGGCGGTGTAGGTTTTGGTTTCGGTTGTGGCGGTCGCGGTCGCGTCGTTGTCTGGCGCG
>CAZFZI010000035.1:0-7167 GCA_964523275.1 uncultured Candidatus Saccharibacteria bacterium | reverse complement strand
TGACGATTTACCGCCTATCCGATTTGGGCAAAGCAATGAGCGTAACTGTCTATATTAAGGAATGGAACCAAGCCCCACCTATTATGTTTATGGACAAAAACGGCTCATTAGGACACTCCGTCGCAAATGAAAGCCAGGTATATACTCAAACCAGAGTAATTGTTTACAACGAAGAAGTAGGCCAAATTCAACAAACAGTCATTGATCCGTGGGGAACTACAATGAAAATTGTCCGGCGCATCAGTTATTCTGTTGTGTAGTACCGCAAGGTACATTCTTTTTTTATACGCAAGCGCAAATTTAAATTGCGTGGGTCCGACCCACGCAATTTAAATTTGGTAAAAATAAAAACCGGATTAGAATTTTTTGAGGAGAATGACGGCTTTGGTTTTATCCACTTCCAAAATCCCGCCTTCAATCTCTTTCTCAATCTCTTTTTCGGCGGTGATAACCTTCATTTTCCCGGCTTTCAAAACCGAAATCAGCGGCGCGTGATGCGGCAAAACCGCAATCTGTCCCGCCCGCGTGGGCACAATAATCTCTTTCACTTTACCGGAAAATTCCATTCCTTTTGGAGTTAAAATTTCAATCAACATAGTTGTAAATTCCAAGAACCAAATTTCAAGCTCTCCCGCCTCCAGCGGAACCCCGCCTTTGGCGGTGACAAATAATATCCAAATCTTAAATTTTAAAATTTAAATATTGGATATTGAGATTTATTTGGAATTTGAAATTTGTAATTTCGGCGTTAGCCGTTGATAACTTCTTCAATACCGCCTTTCATATAGAAATCCGATTCGGGACGGTCGTCAAACTCGCCGGCGATAATTCTTTCAAACCCTTCAATGGTTTGCTCAAGCTTCACATATTTGCCGGGCTTGCCCGAGAATACCTCGGCCACGAAAAACGGCTGGGTTAAAAACTTTTGAATCTTGCGCGCACGGTTCACAGTAAGCTTGTCTTCATCAGAGAGTTCTTCCACGCCCAAAATCGCGATAATATCCTGTAATTCCTTATAGCGCTGGAGAATTTGCGCCACGCCCGAAGCCGCGCGATAATGCCGCTCGCCCACGACGTGGGGATTCAGAATTGATGACGTGGTTGCCAGCGGATCCACTGCCGGGAAAAGTCCCAGCGACGCAACGTTGCGGCTCAACACCAGCGACGAATCAAGATGCGAAAAAATCGCCACCACGGCCGGATCAGTGTAATCATCGGCCGGCACATAGACCGCTTGCATTGAAGTGATGGACCCATCCTGGCCGGAGGTGATCCGCTCTTCCAACGATCCCATTTCCGTGAACAACGTGGGTTGATAACCGGTCTGCGACGGAATACGCCCCATCAGCGCCGACACTTCGCAACCGGCCAAAACAAACCGGAAAACATTGTCCACAAACAGCAAAACATCCTTTTTTTCTTCGTCGCGGAAATATTCCGAAACCGCCACCGCCGAAAACGGCACGCGAAAACGCACTCCCGGCTGGTCCGACATCTGTCCAAAAAACAACACTGTGTTGTCCAATGTTTTGCTTTCTTTCATTTCCAAATAAATATCATTGCCCTCGCGCGTCCGCTCGCCCACGCCGGCAAACACCGACACTCCCTTATGCACCTTGGCAATATTGCGGATAAGCTCCTGGATCAGAACGGTCTTGCCCACTCCCGCGCCGCCAAACAACCCAATCTTTCCGCCCTTGGGCATGGGGCAGAGCAAATCCAGCGCTTTAACGCCAGTTTCCAAAATTTCCACCTCGCCCTTTTGTTGCACATAATCAGGCGCCGGACGAAACACCGAATAACGCTTTTCGCTTTCCACCTCGCCCATTTCATCAATCGGCTCGCCCAACACATTGAAAAGCCGCCCCAAAGCCGCTTTCCCCGTCGGAACCGTGATCGGTTTACCGGTGTCTTTTACTTCTTCGCCGCGACGCAAGCCCTCCGTGGGCCCCATCGCCAAACAGCGCACGGTGTTGCCGCCCAAATACTGCTGGACTTCCAAAACCAACTTGCCGCCGGCAACCTCAAGCGAACCGCCCAGCGCCGGCAATTTATCTTCTTCAAACCTTGCGTCCACCACCGGACCGATAATTTGCGTAATTTTAGCCATACAATTTTAATAAAACTCCAAACACTAAATTTCAAACTCTAAACAAATTCAAAACTCAAAATTCAAAATTGCAAACAGGCTTTCTTATAATTTTAGAATTTTGGATTTTGGATTTTGGATTTGTTTAGGATTTAGTGTTTAAGGTTTAGGATTTTAATTTAGCCGAGTACTTCCTTGGCTGATGATATTTCGCACACTTCGCGGGTGATTTGTTCTTGGCGGGCCTTGTTGTAATCAAGCGTGAGCTCGCCAACCCGATCGCGCGCGTTATCCGACGCGTTGCGCATCGCGGTCATCCGCGCCGAATGTTCCGACGCGTTGCTTTCCAAAACGCAATGATAAATAAGATACTCCACCAATTGTGGGATAATCTCTTTGACCAGCATATCCGGCGACGGTTCAATCAAAGTTTCCGCGTTTTCAACGCTTTGATCATCGGCGCAAGCAAACTCTTTCAACTCGTCCCATTCCAGCGGCAAAAGCTGGATCATTTTCGGCTTTTGGTTAAAAGTGGAAACAAAATCCATCCAAAACAAATAAACACGCTGATATTCGTTGCCGATGTATGATTTGATGATAAAATCCGACAAAGGCTTCAACTCTTCCAAGGTGCCATAGTCGCCGATTCCGGTGATGCTCCGCTCGATTTTGCGGCCGCGTTTTTTGAAAAATGAAATTGCTTTTTTCCCCACGGGAAGAACGCTCACCGGCGATTTCTTTTCCAACTCCTCTACTTGTTTTTCGGCGGATTTCAAAATGTTTTGATTAAAAGATCCGCAAAACCCGCGGTCGGAAGCAATCACCACCGCCAGCGCGTCGCGCAATTTTCGTTTGCGAAGCCGCACTTTGTCTTTTAGCGTCGGCTCCATCCGGCGAACAAGCTTCCCCAGCTTTTGGGCAAACGGCCGCGATTCCAGCGCGTATTTTTGCGCTTTTTTCATTTTCAGCGCCGACAAAGTTTCCAGCGCGCCGGTAAGCTTCCAAATATTGGAAACCGATTGGATTTTTAAACGAATTTCCTTAAGCTCCATAATTCTTTTTTACTTTTTTGACTATTTCTTCCAGCTTGGTTTCAACATCGCCTTCCAATTTTTCGCTTTCCCGAATCTTATCGGTTAAATCAGATGCGGAATCTTCAATTTCCCGCAACAAATCTTCCTTGAACCCGGCAACCGATTCCAGCGGCAAATCGTCCAAAAACCCTTTCACCCCGGCAAAAATCACCGCGACTTCTTTTTCAAACGGCAAAGGCCGCAAATCCGCCTGCTTCAACAATTCGCGCATACGCTTGCCGCGCTCCAGTAATTGGCGCGTTTGCGCGTCAAGTTCTTCGGTGAATTCGGAAAACCTTTCCAGCTCTTGAAATTGCGCCAAATCAAGCTTGAGCGTGCCGGCAATTTTTTTGATCGCCGCGGTCTGCGCTTTTGACCCCACGCGGGAAACCGAAGTTCCCACATCAATCGCGGGGCGCTGGCCTTTGTAGAAAAGAGCGGAATTCAAAAATATCTGGCCGTCGGTGATGGAAATAACATTGGTCGGAATATACCCGGAAATATCGCCTGCCTGCGTTTCCACAATCGGCAAAGCGGTGAGCGATCCTCCGCCCAATTTTTCCGATAAGCGCGCGGCGCGCTCCAGCAACCGCGAATGAAGATAAAAAACATCACCTGGGTAGGCTTCTCTGCCGGGCGGACGGCGCAACACCAGCGAAACTTCGCGCCAAGCCCATGCCTGCTTGGTTAAATCATCATAAACCGCCACGGCGTCTTGGCCGTGATCGCGGAACCATTCTCCCATCGCGCATCCGGCATAGGGCGCCAGATAAAGCAAACTGGCCGGATCATCGGCAAATGCCGCCACCACAATCGTATATTCCATCGCGCCGGCGTCTTCCAAAGATTTAACCAGCCGCTTGATCTTTGATTTTTTTTGGCCGCAAGCGACGTAAACGCAAATCGGACGATTCTTTTCGTTTTTTTGATTCAGGATCATATCCACCGCGATCGCCGTTTTTCCCAATCCTCGGTCGCCCAATATTAATTCGCGCTGGCCGCGGCCAATCGGCACCAAGCTGTCAACCGCCAAAATTCCGGTGTGCAACGGCTTGTCCACAGGCTGGCGCTCAATCACCCCGGGAGCGGGGCGCTCTATCGGGTAGGTTTCTTTGGTATTAATCGGCCCTTTTCCATCCACGGGACGCCCCAGAGGGTCAACCACGCGGCCGACCATTTCCGGACCCACCGGCACGGAAATGGCTTTTTGTGTGCGCTTCACCACATCGCCTTCTTTAATCGCGTCGTCCGGCCCCAAAACAATGATACCGGTTTCGTATTCCTCCAGATTAAGCGCCAATCCAAAAGTTTCGGCTCTTTGGAATTCAACCAATTCAAAATTCTCCACATTCATCAACCCCGAAGCCTTAACCACGCCATCGCCAACCTCAACCACTTGGCCGATTTCATCAACTTTGGCCGAAGGCTCGGCAGCCTCCAATTGCCGCTTGAATTGTTCAATTTTGTCCATAGATTATTAAATAAATTCCAAGCACTAAATTCTAAATTCTAAACAAATCCAAAATTCAAAATTCCAAACTTAAAAACAAATTATTTTTTGATTTTGAAAATTTGAGTTTTGGATTTGTTTAGAGTTTAATGCTTGGAATTTAGAATTTAATTTTGATATAGCTTTTCCAATTGTTCCAAATACCCCTTGGCAGACGCATCAATAAGATATTTATCCGTGATGGCCACAAACCCGCCGATAATAGACGGATCAATTGCCACATCGGCATCTTCGCCGATATCCAGCCGTTTCGCCAATATTTTTTCAAGATTGGCAACAACCTCCGCGGACTGTTCGCGCGCCAAAATTATTTCAAATTTTGCCTGCTTTTTCATCTGGGCCAGCGTGTTGCCAACAATCTTTTTCAGCAAATAATCCCTCTTTTGAACTTTCAAAATCTCCTTCAGACGCAGGATAATCTTTTTTTGTTCAACGGCGGTTTTTCCGGCGCATTCTTTTATCAGTGCCGCGGTCCAAATTTTAATCGCTTTTTTGCTATCCATAAAAGGGTCTATCCCTCGCGTAATCGCAAGGGTTAGACCCTTGCAATAGGGAATTTATTGTAGATTCGCCGCCAATTTTTCTATCAATTTCTTGTCTTGATCTTTGGTGATTTTCTGCGCCAAAAATTTTTCCGAAACCGCCAGCGCCAGACTCATCGCCTCGCCTTGCCGCCGATCTTCGGCCCGCTGGCGTTCTTTTTCCATTGCAACGCGGGCATTTTCAATTGTTTTCGTTTTTTCTTCTTCGGCGGCAGTTAAAATCGCGGCGGCCTTGTCCCTAGCTTTCCCCTCGGCGGCGGCAACCAATTCCTTGGCTTTTTTTTCACCCGCGGACTTCACTTCTTCGCCCAAAACCCGAATCTTGGCCAGCGAATCTTCGGCCTCTTTGGCTTTGGCCACACCCGACTCAATTTCTTTGCGCCGTTTTTCCAAAACCGCCAAAAACGGCTTATAGGCATACTTTTTCAAAACCACCACCAAAATAACGAAGGTGGCAATATTGCCGATTAAAATTTTGAAATCTATCCCCAAGCCTTCCATAATGATATTAGTTAAAAATTAAAATTTTGCGCTTCCCGGCCTGCTTCGCACACACACCAAGCAGGCCGCGGAGAACAAAACTCCGCGAAAACTAAATAAAAAGGATGATCAAGGCCACCACCAGCGCGAAAATCGCAATGGCGTCCGTGAACGCGATGGCTAAAATCATATTCGTGCTGATTTTCCCCGATGCCTCCGGGTTGCGGCCGATCGCCTCCATCGCTCCTTTGCCGATCAAACCGATACCCAAGCCGGGACCGATGGCGCCAATACCGATGGCCAGCGCCGCGGCCAGCTGTTTCATTGTTTCTAATTCCATTTTTTATTAATGATAAATTATTACTTATTATTTTTTGACCTTTTTTCAAGAAACGGCAAAATTAACTGCTTCACTTCAATAATCACCGCGGCAAATCCCGCCAGCAAGCATACTATCACAAACAACGGCATTGTATCAAATTTTCTGTCCATCCACAACCCCAAAAGCAGAAAAACCACCAGCGGAATCGCGATTGCAAATCCCAGTTCCAACCCCAACACCATCGCCGCGGCCAACTTATTTTCATTATTATCTTTCATAAATTTCAAAAACCAAGCAATGCTCAATATTCAAATTTTATTGAATTTTGAATATTGAAATTTACTTCGCGATTTGGAGCTTGGTGCTTGAAATTTATCCGTGGGCCTCGGTAGCCGTGGAATAGAACACCACGATCAGCGACGAAAATATGAACGCCTGCAAAAACCCCACCAAAGTTTCCAATCCCAAAAACGGCAACGGCACCAAATAGGCCATTGACCAGTGAATCCCCGTGGAAACCACGATCAACAAAACTTCACCGGCAAACAAATTGCCGAAAAGCCTCATTGACAGTGAAATCACCCTCGTGAATTCCCCCATCAATTCCAGTAAACCCACAAACAGCAAAACCGGATTTTTGAAATTAAAAAACTTGCCCAAATATGAAACAAGTCCAAGGTTTCTCAATGCCAGATAATTAACATAGAACATTGACAATGCCGCCAATCCCAAAGTGAAGTTCAAGTCCGAGCTGGGCGAACGCAAAATGGAAAACGATCCCAATCCGGGGATCAATTCCACCAAGTTAGATGCCCAAATCAGCAAAAACAAAGTAATTGCGAAAGGAAAAATTTCCAGCGTTTTTTTGCGCGAATTGGTAATTGAATCGCAAAAATTCAGGAATGTTTCCAAAATAAACTCCAAAAAATTCTGCGTTTTTCCGGGCACAATTTTGGCCTTGCCAAAAACCAAAACAAAAAACACCGCCAAGCCCACTGCGATTAAAACGATCCAAAAAGTCGTGTTGGTAATGGCAACGCCACCAATCTCAAACAAAGAGTGTGCCGCCACCGATATTTCTTCCATACTGGTTTGTTCTTCCTCAAAAAAACATCCCGCCAATCGGGTATGCTTTAAATTTACCGCCTTTT
>CAZFZI010000034.1:0-7332 GCA_964523275.1 uncultured Candidatus Saccharibacteria bacterium | reverse complement strand
TTTTGGCGATTGCCGCGATCAGAGGATACAATAATTGGATTGTAAAACGGGCATTGAAAGAAATGAATCGCAAAAAATAGACAAATCGGTAACGTATTAAATTGAACATTTAAAAAGAATGGCAACAGGGGGAGAAAAAAGCATAGCAATCGCGGCAATTTTGGCGTTTTTAATTTGGTTGCCGGCTTTGATTTTTGCTGATACCGACGGTCTGGGTAATGTTGATGTTCGCGCTCGTGTTTTTGAAGAAACACAGGAAACCATTGGGCAAGTGCCGTCTCCGGGCGCGACCGGATCGTTCTTCCCATTGATTTTGGGAAATCCGGCGATGATTATCAACGGAGGCGCGGCTAAAACCGGAACGCGCGAAGCGGGAATTTTGTTTAATGTCCAAGGAGCTTTTCAGATGCAGACAAGCAACCGGCGTGGTTTTGGCAACGCGGATTGGGAGCCGTTTGACAAATTCAAATTATGGCAGCTGGAGGCCGGCGACGGGCAAAAAACCGTTTGGGCGAGGTTTAAAAACTTGAGTGGAGTTTCTTCAAAATCGGTTTTTGCAAGTATTGTTTTGGATACCACCGCTCCGGCAAACATCAGTGGATTTTTCGCGGAGGCCGGAGATAGACAAGTGTTTCTTTATTGGGAAAATCCGCCGGATGATGATTTTGTAAAAATCCGGATTATGCGTCGGGAAGATTTTTATCCCCAAAATTCGCAGGACGGAATTGCTGTTTATGACGGTCCGGGCGAATTCTTTACGAATTCGGGTTTGGCCAACGGGAAAACATATTATTACGCGGCGTTTGCTTATGATGATCTGGGCAATCAATCTTCGGGCGCGCTTGCCGCGGCGATACCCGGCAAGGCGGACGCGGTCATTGAAATTCCAAAAGCCCGGATTGTGCCGGATGAGATTGAAAATCTTGATTTGACTCATTTTGAATTTATCCAAAACGGCGAAAAAATTATTCCAAAAGACAATCAAATATCCGTGGATCGTTTTCAGCCGTTTAAAATCTCCATACCGTATGAATCCGTGCCCGAGGTTTTAAAAACGATAATGGTGACGCTCGGGCGGAATGATGAAGTTTTTTCATTTTTATTGAGGATAAACAAAGAAAAAACCGCCTATGAAGCGGCGCTGGTGCCGCCGGACATTGGCGATTATGATTTTTGCATCACGATTCTTGATTATAAAAACCAAATGTTAAAAAAAATCGGCGCCGGTTTGCGAGTGTTTAAAACGCAAACCGTGCCCAAAACCAAAATTATTGAATACGCGGTTATTAAAAAATTGCCCCCAATCATATATATATCAATTATTTTATTCACTGTTTTTATGAGCTGGAAAATATATCATGCGGTTAAAAAAAAGCGCAAAAAATCACAAATCACAAATCACAAATTACAAACAAATCACAGCGAACAAATTACAAACAAATCAGATTGAACAAACAATAAAAACAATAAATGGGACACAAAAGCAAAAATTATCAGAATTTAGAAGATAGAACGTTAATCTTCGCAAGAAAAATAATTCAACTTTGCAAAAAATCAAAACAAATACGATAAATACAGAACTGATAAAACAAATAATTCGTTCGTCAGGATCAATTGGCGCGAATTATCGGGAAGCGAATGAATCATTGGGAAAGAATGATTTTGCATATCGGTTGAGAATCTCCCGTAAAGAGGCGAAGGAAACGAGCTATTGACTGGAATTAATAATGGAAGAAAGTCCCCTTTTAAAAGAATATTGCCGACTTGTCAAAAGAAGTGCGTGAAATAAGGAATATCCTTTCATCAATAACAGCGAAAACCAAAAAATAAAGATATGTGCTTGCCGTCGCATAAACTTGGTGTGTGTGTTGCAATATGTTTGTAATTTGTGGTTTGTTTGTTATTTGTAATTTGTAATTTTCAACATGTTGTTTTGCCGGCTATCCCAAAAATTAATAACCGCTACCGCTGCCATTGTTATCCTGGCTGGTTTTGGTTTGGCCGGTGCCTCTTTCAATCCTCAAATAAATTATCAGGGCAAGCTCACCGATAACAGCAACGTTCCGGCGCCCGACGGCGATTATACGATAATTTTTAAATTCTATGACGCGCTCACTAGCGGGAATTTGCTGTGGACCGAAAGCTGGGATGGAGAAAGCGGCCGGTCAAAGGTTGCAATTTCAAACGGCCTGTTTTCCGTGATGCTGGGAACATATGAAAGCTTATCGGGCATTGATTTTAACCAGACAATCTATTTGAGCGTGCAAGTGGAAAGCGACGACCCCATGACTCCGCGCAAAATAATCGGCGCGGTTCCCGCGGCTTTCCAAGCGCAGGAACTGGGCGGCTACACGTGGACGGTTCCCGGAACCATCGGCTCCACTACGCCCAATACCGGCGCGTTCACCACATTGTCGGCGGCATACAGCGGCGCGTCAACCGCATTAACGATTAACCAATCTGGCGCGGGGTGGCTGGCGGATATCCAAAAGAGCGGCGCGCCAAAATTTATGATTGATAACTCGGGTAACGTGGGTATTGGCACCACGTCTCCCACCGCGACACTCCATCTGAAGGCCGGTACCGCGGACGCAAGCACCGCGCCCTTGAAATTCACCAGTGGCACCAACCTTACCAGTCCGGAAGCCGGGGCCATGGAATTTGCCGGAACAAATTTATATTTCACTCCCAGCGCCAGCAGAAAGACATTTGCCTTCACCGATTCTAACATCACCGGCACGGCAGGAGGATTGAGTTCAACCCTGGCTGTTACCAGCGGCGGCACGGGCCTTTCCACCATTGCCGCCGGCTCAATTGTTGCCGCCAATTCAGCGGATACGTTAAGCGCGATTACCTCTGCCAGTGGTACAAAGATTTTAACCAACACCGCCGGCACCATCAGCTGGGAAACGGCCGGCGGAGGCGGAGCCGACACCGCGCTCTCCAATTTGGCAAGCGTTGCCATTAATGCCAGCCTTCTGCCCGGCTCCAATGATTCCATTGACATTGGAGACAATACCCACCGCTGGAAAGATCTTTATCTTGGAGGGGAGACTCTGCATCTTGGGGCCTCTACCGACGACGAAAGCACGCTCTCCTACGATGCCGAAAACAACAAGCTCTATGTGGGTGTGGGGGGTTCCACCCAATTGACCATTGGCCAAGACGGCAATGTGGGTATTGGCACGAGTTCGCTTGCGGATGCCAAATTCAAGATTGTGGCGAATAACATCATGGCATCGGATAGTTACGACACTCAAGGCAAAATCGCCAGCATTGGCAATGCAACGGTATTGGACGGCAAGCTTCAGATTGCCGCTTGCGGCGTTTTCACCGTCGAAGGCGCGGGCGGATTAACTTACGGCACCGTGGTCGGTCCCGATGGCGAGTGCTGGCTGGATCGCAATCTCGGCGCGGCGCAAGTAGCCACATCCTCGAGCGACTCCGCTTCTTACGGATACTACTACCAATGGGGCAGGCCGACAGACGGACACCAAATTTCCAGTAGCGGAACAACAACCACCAATGCCACCAGCGATATTCCCGGCCACGCGAATTTCATCAAAGAATCCAGCTCGCCTTACGATTGGCGCGTCCCGCAAAGCCCGAACGAAGCCACTCTTTGGGCGGGCGAGAACGGCGGATCCAATAATCCGTGTCCGTCCGGCTGGCATGTGCCGACACAGTCGGAATGGGCGACGGTGGTCGGATATTTTTCGCCGCAAACCAGCGATGGCGCGTTCAATTCAACGCTTAAATTGTCGCTAGCCGGCGCCCGCAGTCGCGCCGATGCCTCGCTTTTCGATCAGGGCAGCAGCGGCCGCTACTGGTCGGGCAGTCCGAGCGGGACGGATGCTTCGTACCTGGTCTTCGGTTCGGGAGGAGTGCACCCCGCGTTCACGGATGATCGGGCGTACGGTTTTTCGGTGCGGTGCGTCAAGGATTAGTTTGACAATTTGACAATTTGTCCTTGCCGTTTCGCGGCAAGGACAGTGCGAATTTCAAAAAAATATTATGGCTCTGTATTACAATCTTCCGATATATAAAGCGAGCTACAAATTGATAACAATGCTGTTTGCGGTTTCAAGCGGTTTTTCGCGCGAATATAAATACACGGTCGGGCAGGATATGAAAAACGAGGGCTTGGCGCTGGTAAAAAATATTTACCGCGCCAACAAAGCAGCGGATAAGATTGCTGCCCTTGATCAGGCAAGGGAAAATTTGGAGACGATCCGCCTGCTGACGCGCTTGATGCAGGATTTCAACCAGCTGGGCCTTAAAAAATTCGTTGAAATAAACCAAGCAATCGAAGAAGTTTCCAAACAGCTTTCCAGCTGGGAAAAATACAGCAAGTCAAAATTATTGAATAAATCAGAATCAAAGAATCATAACGGAAAAGTACCGCCGGAATCGCCTGTTGCCAGGGCGCAGGCGAGCGCGCGGAGCAAATCCAATAATCCCCTTGCGCCAAGCGAGGAATTCTGCCCGACATCCGGGCATATTGCGCCGCTTCATCAAAAAAATGGCGCGATAAATCCAGAGGTTATTATTCCGCTAGCCGGCAACCGCAATCGCGCCGATGCCTCGCTTAACAATCAGGGCAGCAACGGCAACTACTGGTCGGGCAGTCCGAGCGGGACGGATGCTTCGTACCTGAACTTCAATTCGGGAGGAGTGAACCCCGCGAACACGAATAATCGGGCGAACGGTTTTTCGGTGCGGTGCGTCAAGGACTTGCAAAAAGAGATCGTAAAAAAACGAAACAATCGGCAGTTGCTTCTTGATTTGTTTCGTGCGTATTTTGATACGCGGAAAAACAAAAGAACAACTGCCAATGCCCTGGCTTTTGAAGCCGGTTATGAGAAAAAAATATTCAATCTTTATGAAGAAATTATAAACCGCGAATATAAGATCAGCCAAAGCGTCTGTTTTATTGTTAACAAGCCGGTCAAGCGGGAGATATTTGCCGCGGATTTCCGGGACCGTATTGTGCATCATTTGATTTTTAATTACATTAATCCGATTTTTGAAAAACACTTCATTAAAGACAGTTACAGCTGCCGAATTGGCAAAGGAACTGCGTTTGGGATTAAACGGGTGGATCATTTTATCCGGTCGGCTTCGGAGAACTACCAAAAAGATTGTTGGATTTTAAAATTGGACGTTAAAGGATATTTTATGGCCATTGACAGGGATATTTTATATAAAAAAATAGAACTTAAATTAAAGGCGGTTAAAAATCCAGGATTTAATGTCGATCAGATGCTTTATCTGATTCGCGAGATCGTATTTCATATGCCGACCAAAAATTTCCATCTCAAGGGAAGGCGTGAAGATTGGGTCGGACTGCCAAAATCAAAAAGTTTATTTTTCGCGGGAGAAAGGAAAGGTTTTCCAATCGGGAATCTAACGAGCCAGCTTTTCGGCAACATCTATTTGGACGAGCTGGATCATTTGGTGTGCGAAAAATTCGGAATAAAGCATTACGGCCGGTATGTCGACGATATGGTTTTTGTCCACTCCGACAAGAAATTTTTGAAAGAAGTTATTATGGAAATAAAAAATTATTTGCAAAAAGAGCTGGGGCTTGCGTTGCATCCTAAAAAAATATATTTGCAGCACTTCAAAAAGGGAGTTTGTTTTTTGGGAGCGTTTGTCAAGCCGTATCGAATTTATATCGGCAAGCCGACAAAGAAAAACTTTTACGCCAAAGCGGGGGAGTGGAATCGGATTGCCGAAAGAAAACAGGGTTTCGGCGGCGAAGAAGAAACCAAAAAATTTATTTCCGGTGTCAATTCCTATCTGGGGCTGATGAAACATTACGACACGTTCAAATTGAGGAAAAAAATGGCGCAAAGTTTCAATGGGGAGATTTTGAGAAAAATTGTTTTTTCGGAAAATTTTGAAAAGGCGGCAGTAATTGCCCGATGAATGACAATAAAGCAATTTAAAGAGCATATGCGGATAAGGCAGCTGTATAATTTAATCATGTTGGTGGCGGTTGTGCTTGCGGTGCAGGCGGTTTTGCCGTCCCAAGTTTTAGCGTCTTATTCCTCCCAAGCCATTGTTGTTTCAACCGATTTGTTGTCTGGTTCCTCGGCTTCCAGCATTACCAATTTTTATTACAATATTGCTTCTTTGCCGGCCACCTCCAGCGTTAGAATTCAATTCAGCAAAGACAATTCCAGCTGGTATTCCGCGGCCGGAACATTGGACGCGTGGACGACGATATCCGCTACCGGTGGCGCGAATTTGAGCTTGGCCGATTTTGTTACCGCGGCTTCTTGGACAAGCGGAAATTCTTTCTACTATAAATTGGAACTTAACGCTACCTCCGATCTGGCTCAAACGCCCACGCTTGAGGATATCCGGCTTGATTATTCGGCGCTTGCCGGGTATGAAAAATTATTTGTTTTTGATGCCGCCGGCAACGTGGGCATTGGCACCACGTCTCCCGCCGAAGCGTTGCATGTTGTCGGAAATATCCGCAACAGCGCGTTGGCCGGTGAGGGTAACCGCGCGGTGTATTCCGACGCTGACGGCATGCTTACTAATTCGTCTTCGGATATCCGGTTAAAAACCAACATTGAGACTCTTTCCGATAATTTAGACATAATTGAAGTGTTGGGTAAATTGCGCGGTATATATTACAATTGGGACACTTCAATTGACGCGGCCAAGAATTTGGGCCATCAGCGAGAAATTGGTATGTCCGCGCAAGAAGTGCAGGCGGTTTTGCCTGAGCTGGTGGGAGTTAACGCCGCCGGTTATCTTTCTCTTGATTATTCCAAGATGAGCGCGTTCTTGGTTGAAGTTGCTAAAGTCCAGCAAAAGCGAATTGACGCGCTGGAATTACATTTAAACGACATGGGATTGATTGCTAACGCTTCCAGCACCGATGAAACAGGCGATGAACGCGGTTTTTCGTTTGCCGCTTTGATTAGAGGCGCATTGGCAAAATTGGGAATGGTTCTGCAGGATGGCATTGCCAGTTTGAAAGAAGTGGTTGCCGATAGGATTACTTCAAAAACAATGTGCGTTGTCGGTGACGATGGCGAAGAAGTGTGTTTGACCAAAGACCAATTGAAAGAATTGATAGAAAAAACAGGGTCTTCGGCGACAATGGTAAAAACTTACGATACCGAATCGGATGATGATGTTTCTGAAAACGAAAACAATGAAAGCGGCGGAGAAACAACGCGCAATAACGAAAATAACGAAAACGATATCGTTCCCGAAACCGGCGAAAACAACGCGACTTCATCGGAGGAAGCTAAAATTTGATTAATGGCAATTGATTGGGATATAATGAGATTATGGAGGAAAGCAAAA